>CAMLLF010000111.1 GCA_946480705.1 uncultured Lysobacteraceae bacterium
TGTTCGTCGAGCAGCTCGTGCCGGAGCTGCGCATGATCGATGCGGTCGCCGACTATCTGATCGCCGGAGCGCGCGGTGAACGCTAGTGCCGGATCGGTGCACGCGGCGATCCGCGAGCTCGAGGATCACGCGCAGGGCAGGGTGGTCGTGTTCGGCGCGACGAGTCTCGACATCGACCTGCTGCCGGCGCTCTACGAGACGCTGGGCGGTATCGGGCATGCCGAGCGCCTGGACGTCGTCGTGTTCTGCCGCGGCGGCTCGGTCAACGCGGCGCGGCGCATCGCGCTGCTGTTCCGCGAATTCGCCGGGCGCCTGCGTTTCATCGTGCCGCACTTCTGCGAGTCGGCCGGCACCATCATGGCCCTGGCCGCGGACGAGATCGTCGCGGGCCCGCTCGCGATCTTTTCGCCGACCGATCCGCATCTGAGCGCCGACGGCGGCAGCGGCCCGTCGGCGCTGTCGGCGCAGGACGTCCGCCTGTTTCCGCAGATGAGTCGCGACTGGTTCGGCATCGACGAAAAAACCGCGCAGGAGCGCGCGCTGCCGCAGCTCTGCGAGAGCATCTTCCCGACGACGCTGACCTCGTTCTACCGCTGCACACGCGAAGTGCAGGTCATCAGCAACGAACTGCTCGCGCTGCATCTGCCCGATCACGCGGCGCAGCGGCGCCAGGCGATCGTCGATGCGCTGCTGTTCGATTTCCACTCGCATACCTTTGCGCTGACGCGCGACGATCTTGCGCGCATCGGCCTGCCGGTGTCGCGCGATCCGGCGATCGAGCGCATCGCCTGGGCGATCGCGCGCGAGGTCCGTGCGCGCATCGGCGCGGAGTCGCGCGGATCGGCCGACGCGGACTGGTACGACGCGATCCTGATCACGCGCGACGAAGGCGTCCGCCGCCGGCGCAGCGTCGACGCGCCGGCCGCGGTCTGGGAAGCGCTGGCCGCGCGTTGATGGCGCTCCCGGGCCACATCGCCGAGATCTGCCGCTGGTGGCTGCTGTGCGCGCTGCTCGTGGCCGCATTCGGCAAGACGTTCGCGTTCGCGCGCTTTCGTGCGGAACTCGCCGCGTCGTTTCCGGAACTGCGCGGCGGCGTCGCCGCGGTAGCCCCGGCGATCGTCGCGGTCGAATGGCTGCTCGTCGTGCTGATCGCCTGCGGCGGCGACCCGGCTCGCGGCGGCATGGCGGCTGCCGCCGCGCTGTTCGCGGCGATGACGCTGGTCGTCGCCGTCGCGCTCGTGCAGGACAGAACCGTCGTCTGCCGCTGCTTCGGCGGAGCAGGGCATGCCGTGTCCGGCTACGACCTGCTGCGCAATGGCCTGCTGATCGGTGCGGCCGGCTTCGGCGCCTGGATGCCGACGGTGTCGGGTGTCGGCGTGTTCGCGCAGATCGCGCTGGCCGCGATCGGGTTCATGCTGTTCCAGCTCTCGACGAACCTGCGCGACATCGCGACCGTGCTGCGGATCGAAGCCGGACTGTCATGAGTCCGGCGTCGATCGAGCCGAGCCTCATGAGTTTCGTCGTGGCCGTGCTCGCCGTCGTCGTCGCCTTCGTGCTGTTTCTCGTGCTGCGGCTCGCCGCCGTCGTCAGCGCGCAGGCCTATCTGCGGTCGCCAACCGCGCTGCCGGCGGGCAGCACGTTGCCGGCGTTTTCCGGACGACGTCTGCGCGACGGCGCGCGGCTGTCCGGCGATTTTCTGTCGGGCCAGGCTGCCGTGCTGGTGTTCCTGTCGCCCGACTGCGAGGACTGCCGGCGGCGCATCGCCGAACTCGCGACGCTGTATGACGCGATCCGCCGCTCGGGCGTCGGATTCTTCGTCGTCAGCGCGCGCTCGAAGCGGCGCATGCGCGCATTTCTGCAGGACTCGCCGCTGCTCGGTCATGTCCTGCTCGTGAGCGCCGCGGTTCGGCGCGCGCTCAATCCGCGCAACGCCGCGCCGTTCTATATCTTCGTCGACGACGAGCGGCGCGTGCTCGCGAGCAATTTCATCGGCGATGCGGACTGGGCGAGTTTCGTCGCGCAGATCCGCGAATCGGATGCGGAGATCGACGCGGACAGCCCCGGCGCGCGGCAGCCGGCATCGACCGAGGCTTCCGCCGCTTGATTCGAAGCGAGGCCGGGCGCGCAGCGCGCGCCCGGCGGTTCGGTGTCTGGCGCTGCAAGGACGGCTGCTGGCAGCTCGCCGCCGCCGCGCGTATCCGACATATGCGACTGGCCGCGCCGCAGCAGCGGTCCGCGGCGCAGGCCGCTGGAGGCCGACTCGCCGTAGTGCGCGTCGGTCGTCACGAGCAGGTTGCCGTGAACCGTCGTGCGGATCGCCGCGCCGACCGTCTCGCTGTCGCTCGATCCGTGCAGCGAGGCGCGCTTGACGTCGCGCAGCCGATTGAACGACACGGTGACGTCGTAAACGTGTTCCGGCGGATCCAGCCGCTGCGCTGCCGATCGCCGCGACGGGAATGCAGGAACGCGATACCGATCGATCAGGCCGCAACCGGCCGACGGCTGTCCCGTCTCCGGCGGCGTGCGAGCAGCACGACGCCGGCACCCGCGAAACAGGCCGCGCCGAAGGCCATGGCGACCAGCAGCGGATGGTTGAAATTCCGCCGTTCGCGGTAATCCATGATGTGCAGCATCCAGGCGACGTCGAAGATGCGCCAGACGCGGTTGCGGCGTTCGAGGACGTCGCCGGTGACCGCGGAAACGTAGAGCGTCGTGTCGATGTCGTCGGCGACCGGCACGCGCCAGAGCGACCCGGAATGGTTGCGCGTTTCGAGATCCGGTCCGCCGAGCCGCTGCGCGGCCTGCACCGTGCCGGGTCCGGCGTAGTCGGCCTTCGCGATGGCTCGCGCCAGCGCCGCGTCGACCGGCTGCGGCTGGCCGCTGCGCGCGCCGTAGCGGCGGTCGCCCGCATCGCTGCGAACGATGTAGACGAGACCGTCGATCGCGGTGCGGAATTCCACCGCGCGCACGCGAGCGCCTTGCGCGGCGATCAGCGATTCCGGTGCGACGACGGCGGAAAGATCGATCGCCGCGGGCGCCGGCGATCGCCGGTAGTGCTGTCCCTCGACGACCCGCTGATCGAGCAGGCTCATGGTCAGGCCGCTTGCGATCCAGAGCAGCAGCTGTGCGCCGACGATCCAGGCGAGCAGGCGATGGATCCGGTACGGCCACGGGCGTGGCGGCAGCGCGGCCGGCGCGCGGCGGCGTGCCGCGACGAGCAGCGCGGCGCCGGAAATCGCGAACACCAGCGCGAGGCCCGCCGCGACGCGCAGCACGACGTTGTTGACGTCCTCGCGCGTGTCGTAGTCCATGATGTGCAACATCCACAATGCATCGAATGCGCGCCAGCCCGCGAACCGCTTCGCGAGCAGCTCGCCGGTGAACGGCGAGTAGTACAGCGCCGGCGCCGACACGTGGTCGAAGTCGACGCGCCAGAGCGGAGCAGGGCGCGTCGCGACCTCCTGCGGCGCGGTCTCCAGCCAGGTCACCGCAGAGATCCTCGCCGTGCCGGCGAAGCGCGCCTGCGCGAGCGCGCGCACGGCGCCGGCATCGAGCGGCGGCAGCGGCGTGCCGGTCGCCGCATCGACGAGCGCGATCGACGCGCCGTGGTGGACCTCGTAGACGGGCTTGCCGAACAGCGGTTTCAGCGTGAAGCGCTCGATGGCCGGAAAACGCTGCTGCAGCTGCGCCGGCGTGACGAGAATGCTGCCGGGTGCCGGGAGCGCGCGGTCGTCGGCGCGCACCCAGTGATCGCCGTGGATCCAGTCGATCGGCGCGGCGGTCATGTAGACGCCGGACACGACCCAGAGCACGACCTGCAGCCCGACCGTCCACGCCATCCACGCATGCCAGCGGCGAAGCGTGCGCTGCGAGATCGCCATCGTGGTCGTCGTCATCTTGCCGGCTGCCGGTCGCCGATGCGACCGCGATGCTAACGCGTCGCCGGCGGTCAACGGCGCATCCGG
Organism: uncultured Lysobacteraceae bacterium; assembly: GCA_946480705.1. The sequence continues at coordinate 3,966 of CAMLLF010000111.1, forward strand.
CACTGCGCGCGGACCGCCGGCGGCAGCGCCGCCTGCCGAACCGCGGGACGATCGCTTTTGCAACGACGGGTTCGGCGCGGCTGCAGTGGCCGCCGCCGGCATCAACAGCGGCGTGGTCGACGGCGCGACCGGCGCTGTCGCGCCGTCGCATCACGATGACCGGTTCGGCTTTTCTGCACGCGCCGGTTCAGGGCCGGCTGCGCATGTCCCGAGGCTACGGCTGCAGACTGTCGGCGGGGCGCAGCGCCGGATCGCGCTGGGGCAGGGTGGCCGACTGTGCCGCGACGAGATCGAGCAGCGCCTCGCGCGCCTGCAGGCTCGACGTGCATCGCAGGATCGAGGTCGCGCCCAAGGTGTTGATGGCGAGCCAGCCGCCGTCGTCGAGTCCTACGACGTAGCCCAGCTCGCGCGCTTGCCAGATCAGCGACATGCGATCGCCTTCCGGCCTCCAGAAATAGTCCGCGTTCATTGCTTGATGCCCCCCTGAAGGCATGCGCGGCCGGCGTGCGTCATGCATGCGGCGGCGGCGCGAGGGTACGCGATTGCGGTTGTCGTGCCCAGCCGCGCGGCGGTTCATGGATGTGAAGGCCGCCGCCGCGGTTCAAGCGTCAGGCACCCGCACGAACGATGCCGTGTCGCCGACGTCACGCTGCGCGTCGTAGGCGGCGTCGTTGCGGATATACACCTCGCTGCGCCGCAGCGTGCCGGATGCATCGATGCGCATGCGGAACGATGCGTGCCGTCCGCATCGGTCCGCATCCATTGCAGCCGCGGCGCATTGCCCTGCGGGCAGTAGTGCGTCGCGATCAGCCGGTCGCCGTCGAGCGTGTAGACGGTCATCGACCGCCGCGTCGGGCTCATGGTCCAGTTCTCGACGACCGTCGTGCCGTTGGCGATCACGGCGTAGTTCACGACGGTGGCGTTGCCTTGTTTCTCGCTGCGCCAGTCGCCGGCCAGACCCTTGAGCTGCTCGAACGCGACGCGCGCGCCGGATTCGGCGACTACCGGCGACGGTGCTGCGCAGAAGACCAGCGCGAGCAGGTGTATGGCCTGTTTCATGGACGGCTCCCGACGGACCGGCGCAGAGCATAGGCCGCGGCACGCCGGCAGACCGGCGGCCTGCGGCGAGGCGTGTGCCGGCCACGACGGCCCGAGCGTCGGGCGCGCTCCGCACGCGAATCATGCATGGACGGAAATGTCCCGGTTGCCGTGGCGCGTACGGGTGAACGGGCGCGCTTCCGGCTACCGGCGGGTTTCGCGCTCAGGCAGGCCGGCGCGCGACCGGCCGAGCTACTCGAAGCCGTCGGCAAACACCGTGTCGTCGATGACGCAGGCCGGGTTCGACTGCGCGAGGCTGTCCATGCGCGCGGTCATTCGCGTCGGCACGCGTTCCGGCGCGATGCCGTAGGGATGGCCGTTGCCGAACGTCAGGCTGATGTTGGCCATCTGCGGCGACAGCAGATGGCAATAGCTCATGATCGTGCCGCTGCCCTGGCCGGCCGGGCCCGGCAGCGACGTCGCACCGCCGTAGCAGCCGGTCTGGCCGGCCTGTCCGGCATAGCAGCGGTCGATCGGCTCGGCGTTGCCGCCGATGCCGCCATAGCAGTGCGTATGCGGCGAATTGAAGTTGTGGCCGATCTCGTGCGACGTCGCGACGATGTCCCAGATCACCTGCGGATTGCCGGGATTGAAATTGCCGCTGATGTTGCCGGTGAAGCCGTAGTCGCCGCCGGCGCTGAGATTGCCGGTGCCGAAATTGCAGGTCGGGACATTCGTGGTGAACGGCCCGGAACACAGCGTGCCGACCCAGGCGATGCCGCCGCCGGTCGAGCGGCCGCTGAGCATGTGCGCGAACGTGCGCGAGACGCCGGTCATGTTCGCGTTCCAGTACGCGCCGAACTCGTAGAGGCTGCAGTTGGACATGGTCTCGTTCCAGGGATCCGAGGCCGTGGTCCACAACCGCACGAAGACGACTTCGAGGCGCGTGTTCACCTCGGCGACGTATTTGGTCGACGCATAGGCCAGCAGGTCGCCGACGTAGCGCGTCGCCGCCGCTGCGTCGTTGAAGCGCTGGTAGAACTGGTAGTCGGTTTCGATGGCCGCGCGGGCGCGATACGGCAGCGCGCCGCGCGCAGATGCCGGCGAGGGTGCCGCCACGATCGAACGGCTGTCCTCGATGAGTCCGCGCGCCGGGTCGAGACTGTCCGCCTCGCAGCGAAAGCCGCCGTCCGCGCGCGATTCGCGCATGTCGATCGCCGTGAGGCGCAAGCCGTCGCGCGCCGATCCGGACAGCGAATACGTGCGTCCGCCGCCGTCGACGATGCCGCGCGCGCTGCCGTCGTCCTCGACCGCGAGAAACGCCGTCTCGCCGGTCTGCACGACCCGGCCGCTGAAATAGCGCGTGCGCGGACGCGCGATGCGCTCGACCTTGCCGCGGCCGTCGTCCGCGACGAGCTGCGCCGTGCGCCCGAATACCTCGAAGCGGTTCAGCGCGAGCGTGAGGTCGGCACCGCCGGATTTGACCTGCGTGATGCGGATCTCGGACGCGCCGCGAGGGCCGCGCGCCAGGAACGTTTTTGCATCGACGGCCTGCGCCGCCGATGCGGACGCCATCGGCAGGCAGGCCAGGAACAGCGGGAGAAAGCCTGCGGCGTTCCGGATCACTGAGCGTTCCTCGTCGTTGACGGCCGGCGATGGTATTCGCTTTGCGCGACGTCGAGGAGTGCAATCGGTCCCGGCGCGCTACAGCAGTTTGTCCAGCGTGATCGGCAGCTCGCGGACACGCCGGCCGGTCGCGTTGAACACCGCGTTCGCCACGGCGGCCGCCACGCCGGTGATGCCGATCTCGCCGATGCCGCGCGCACCGAGCGGAGAGCGCGGATCCGGAATGCCGGTCCACATGACCTCGATCTCGGGCACGTCGAGATGCGAGGGTACGTGATAGTCGGCGAGCGTCGCGTTCATGATCCGGCCATTGCGTGCGTCGAACAGCGTTTCCTCGGTCAGTGCGAGCCCGAGTCCCATGATCATTCCGCCTTTGAACTGGCTCGCCGCCGTCCTGGGATTGAGGATGGTTCCGCAGTCGAACGACCCGAGCAGCCGGTCGACGCGCACCTCGCCGGTCACGTCGCTGACGCGCAGCTCGCAGAAGATCGCCGAGTAGCTGTGCATTGCGAACCGGAGCATCTCCAGCGGCAGATTTCCGGTGGCCGTCACCGTGAGGTCGTCGCGCCCGGCGCGCGCGAGAAGGGACTGGAAACGTTCGCGCCGCGACGCATCGGCGATGCCGGCCACGCTGCCGTCGATCAACTGAACCTCGTCCGCGCGCAGTCCCGCGACCGGACTGCCGTTGCCGGCGAGTTTCAGCAGTTCGGCGATCAGTTCTTTCACGGCCGCCGTGACGGCGCCGAGCAGCGACGCGGTCTGCCCGGAGCCGCCCGCGAACGGCGCGGGCGGCAGCATCGAGTCGCCGAGTTCGAACGAGACGGCTTCGGTAGTCAGGCCGAGGCGATCGGCCGCGTGCTGAATCTGCACCGTCGCCGTGCCCATGCCCATTTCCTGCGCCGAACTCGCCACCGTCGCCGTGCCGTCGCGACGCAGCGTGAGCCGCACGGTGGCACCGGGCATCCGCGTATACGGATAGGTGCCGGTCGCGCAGCCCATGCCGATCCGCCATTCGCCGTCGCGACGCGCTCCCGGTGTCGCGGTGCGCCGGTCCCAGCCGAAGCGCTGCGCGCCGTCTGCATAGGCCTTGGTCAGAGCCCGCTGCGGAAACGGATGCCCGTGAATCGGATGACGCTCGGGTTCGTTGCGGCGCCGCAGCTCGATCGGATCGAGCCCCATCGCCTGCGCGAGTTCGTCGATCGCGCTCTCGAGCGCGAACGTGCCGATCGCCTCGCCGGGCGCGCGCATGAACGTGTTCGGCACGACGTCGAGATCGAGATGACGCTGCAGGAACTCGACGTTTGCGGCGCGATAGAGCACGCGGCTGCCGAGCGTGAACTGCTCCGGACACGCGGCGTAAGCCGGCATCACGGAATAGCCCGTGTGCACGAGCGCCGTGAATCGCCCGTCCGCGTCGGCACCGATCGCGACGCGCTGCTCGGACGGACTGCGTCCGCCGACGCTGCGATAGACGCCCTCGCGCGTCAGCACGAGGCGAACCGGCCGGCGGGCGATTTTCGATGCAGCGACGGCGACGATCTGGTGATCCCAGAAACCCTTGCCGCCGAATCCGCCGCCGACGAACGGCGAGAAGACACGCACCTGTTCTTTCTTCAGTCCGAACAGTCTGGCGATCGTCGCGGCGGTGGCGGCGACCATCTGCGTCGTGTCGTGCACGATCAGCGCATCGTCCTGCCAGTCGACCGTGACGGCATGGAGCTCGATCGCGTTGTGATTGAGCGCCGGCGTCGTGTACACGGCGTCGACCGTGTGCGCGGCCTGCGCGAGCGCCCGATCGGCATCGCCCTTCGTCTCGTGGTTCTTCTCGATCAGGATCGAGGCCGGCGTGCGCGCATCGGCCTTGGCCTGCTCGAACCGCGTGCGCGCGTCGGCGCGCGCGTAGTCGACGCGAACGAGCGAGGCCGCATGATCGGCCTGTAGCTGCGTTTCGGCGAGGACGGCCGCGACGATCTGTCCGTCATAGCGCACGTCGGCATCCTGCAGCACCGGAAGGCTGCTGTTGCCGATCGCCGACAGATTCGAGACGCCGATCAGATCCGGCGGCGCGAGCCGCGGCATGTTGCGGTGAGTCAGGACGAGGATGACGCCCGGCGCCGCTTGCGCCGCGGTTGTGTCGAGCCGTGCAATGCGTCCGCGCGCGACCGTGCTGTGCACGAGCGCTGCGTAGCACAGCCGGTCCATCGCGACCTCGGCCGCGAACCGCGCGGTGCCGGTCACTTTTGCCCGACCGTCCACGCGTATGTCGTGCCGCCCCACCGCGGCGACGCGCCCGATCAGCGCGTCGGGCCGGCTGCCCGGAAGCCACCGGTCGGGAACCCAGCCCAGCACGGTCCGCAGCGACGCGATCATCACGTTCTGCAGCCGGCTCATGGCGCGCTCCCGCCGAGCTGGGTCAGCACGGCGGTCGCCGTGCGAATCGCGAGGTCAACCTTGAAGGCGTTGTCGCGCTGCGGCGCGGCATCGACGAATTCCGTCGCGACGGCTGCAGCGAGCGCGTGCGGC
>CAMLLF010000112.1 GCA_946480705.1 uncultured Lysobacteraceae bacterium
CGACGCCGACTCGCGCCTCGGCCCGGTCTGCGAAATCATTCTGAAAGGCCAGTACTACTGGCTGCCGTTCGATCACATCCAGAAACTCGACTTCGAAGCGCCGACCGATCTGCGCGATCTCGTCTGGTTGCCCGGGCGCCTCACGTTGCGCAACGGCGGACAGCACGTCGTGCTCGTGCCGAGCCGCTACCCGCGCAGCTACGGCCAGTCCGACGAACGCCTCGCGCTCGCATCGCTGACGACATGGCAGGCCATCGGCGAAGACGCCTACGCCGGTTTCGGCCAGCGCAGCTGGGTCAGCAACGTCGACGACCACGCGTTCCTCTCCGTGCGCAGCCTCGAGCGCGCCGCGGACGAAGACGAAGCGGGCGTCGATGAGTAAGTCGAATCCGCTGCAGGGGGCGCGTTCGACCCGGCTGTTGCCGGTGCTGCTGGATCGTTTGACCGATCATCATCCGGACAATCGCAACGAGGCGCTGCAGGAGCGCACCATGACGAAGGCGACGTATCGCCAGTCGGTGCTGCGCGATATCTCATTCCTGCTCAACACGACGAACGCCGAATCGGAAACCGATCTCGGCGGCGCCGACCAGGTGCGGACATCGGTCGTGAATTTCGGCGTGCCTGCGCTGTCCGGGCGTCACCTCATCGACGACGACCTCGACGACGTGCAGGCCGCGATCAAGGCCGCGATCCGCACGTTCGAGCCGCGCGTGCTGCCCGAAAGTCTCGTCGTGAAGATCCTGCCGTCCGAGGACGGCTATCGCACGCACAACCAGCTGACCATGGAAATCCGCGGCCAGCTCTGGTCCGAACCGTATCCGATCGACCTGCTGCTGCGCTCGCGCGTCGATCTCGAAAGCGGGCAGATCCTGCTCGAAGACCTGATGGGTTAGGGGCCATGGATCCGCGACTCGTCGGCTACTACAACACCGAACTGAACTACCTGCGCGAACTCGGCGCGGAGTTCGCGGCAAACAATCCGAAGATCGCCGCGCGCCTGGGCATGCGCGACATCGAGGTCGCCGATCCCTACGTCGAACGCCTGCTCGAAGGCTTCAGCTTCCTGACCGCGCGCATCCAGCTGAAGATGGACGCGGAATTCCCGCGCTTCTCGCAGCGGCTGCTCGAAGTCATCTATCCGAACTACCTCGCACCGACGCCGGCGATGTGCATCGTCCAGTTCACGCCCGGCGAGATGACCGGCAACCAGGGCGACTCGTTCCGCATCGAGCGCGGCGAACGCCTGCGCGCGCCCAGCCACATCGAAGGGCAGGCCGGCTGCGAATTCCGCACGGCGCACGATGTGGATTTGTGGCCATTGCGCGTCACCACCGCGCGCTTCGAGGGCGTGCCGACCGACGTGCGCGTCAACCGGCTGCGCCAGGACATGCCGGTCAAGGCGAGCCTGCGCCTGAACTTCCAGTTCAACGCGCCGCTGAGCGGCAAGAATCCGCCGCCCGACCGCCTGTCGCTGCATCTGGCCGGCAGCCCGCACATCACCTCGCGGCTGCACGAACTGCTCTGCGGCCATGTGCTCGGTGTGTCGGTGCGAGCGCGCAGCAAGAAGGCCGCGACGGAATGGCGTCAGCTCGGCGCCGGTGCCGTACAGCCCGAGGGCTTCGACGACGCGCAGTCGCTGTTGCCGTACAACGGCCGCGGATTCCAGGGCTACCGGCTGCTGCACGAATACTTCGCGTTCCCGAGCCGCTATCACTTCGTCGCGCTCGACGGTCTGCGGCAGGCGCTGCAGGGGCTCGAAGCGCTCGACGGGTTCGAGGTCAGCATCCTGCTCGACCAGGACGTCAGCGAACTCGAGACCGTCGTCGACGCGACGCATTTCCTGCTGTTCTGCACGCCGGCCGTGAACCTGATCTCGATGCGTTCGGACCGCATCCACGTCGGCGACAGCCGCTACGAACTGCACGTCGTTCCCGACCGCACGCATCCGCTGAACTATGAGGTCTACAGCGTCGAGCAGGTCGAAGGCTTCGGGCGCGACAACGCCGTCGAAGCGAAATTCCGCCCGTTCTATTCGAGCCTCGTCGGCGACCGCGGCAATCACGGCACGTATTTCACGGTGCGGCGTGAACCGCGCCTCGCGTCGAGCTCGATGTCGCGCCACGGTTCGCGCACGACCTATCTCGGCTCCGAGGTGTACCTGTCGCTCGTGAACCAGCACGAGGCGCCCTACGGTTCGGGCCTGCGCCAGCTCGGCGTCGAGATGACCGTGACGAATCGCGATCTCGCGATGCTGATGGCCGTCGGCGGGCAGCACGACCTCGTGCCGGTCGAATCGGTGCCGGTCAGCGGCGTGCGCGTGCTGCAGGGCCCGACGCGACCCGTGTCGGCTGTGCCCGAAGGCGAAATCAATTGGCGCCTGATCAGCCATCTGGGCCTCAACTACCAGACGCTGACCGACCTGAGTCCGGAGCAGGGCGCGCTCGCGCTGCGCGAACTGCTGAGCCTCTATACCGCGCTCGGCGACGCCGCCGTCGCGCGCCACGCGAACGCGGTGCTGCAGACGAAGCTCACGCCGATCACGCGGCGCCTGCCCGGTGGCGGCCCGATCACGTTCGGCCGCGGCGTCGGCATCGACGTCACGATCGACGAAAGCCACTTCGCCGGCACGAGCCCGTACCTGTTCGGCGCGGTGCTCGAACAGTTCCTCGCGCGCCACGTCGCGCTGAACACGTTCACCGAAACGAAGCTCGTCAGCGCCCAGCGCGGAACGCTGGGCCAATGGGCGCCGCGCTTCGGCCGGAGGCCGGTCGCATGAGCGATGCGTCCTCGCCATCGGTGCCGCAGGAACCCGCGCTGACGCAGCAGCAGGCGCGCGACATCGCCGCGCTGTGGCAGGCGCTCGAACAGGCGCCGCATGCCTACGACCTGTTCGCGCTGCTGCGCCGCGTCGAGGCGCTGCATCCGCATTTCCCGCGCCTGGGCCGCGCGAAGCGGCCGTCGCAGGAGCCGCTGCGCATCGGCCAGGAACCGTCGTCGTTCTTCGCGCCGTCGACGCTGGCGCGCCTGGAGAGCGGGCGGCGCAAGGGCGGTCCGAAGCTCGTGATCCACAGCTTCGGCCTGTTCGGTCCGAACGGCCCGCTGCCGCTCGTCATGACGGAATACGCGCACGAACGCGCGATCCACCACGGCGACCGCACGCTGATCGAGTTCGCCGACGTATTCCACCACCGGCTCACCTTGCTGTTCTATCGCGCCTGGGCCGACGCGCAGTCGACGGTCAGTCTCGACCGCCCGCACGACGAGAAATTCACACGCCACGCGGCGAGCACGATTTCCTACGGCCTCGGCGCGACGCGCAACCGCGACAGCGTGCCCGACCACGCGCGGCTCAATCACGCCGGCCATCTCGTGCGCCAGACGCGCAACGCCGAAGGCCTCGCGCGCATTCTCGGCAATTTTTTCCGCGTGCCCGCCGCGATCGAGGAATTCGTCGGCCGCTGGCTGCCGCTGCCGCGCGACCAGCGCTCGCGGCTCGGCGCGAACCGCGGCAGCAGCCTCGGCGTCGACCTCGTCGCCGGCAATGCCGTGTGGGACCGCCAGCACCGCTTCCGCGTGCGCCTGGGTCCGATGTCGCGCAGTTCCTACGACGATCTGCTGCCGCCGGGCACGGGGCATCGCCAGCTGCTCGACTGGGTGCGCACCTACGTTGGCATCGAACTCGACTGGGACGTGCGCCTCGTGCTGCGCCGTGCCGACGTGCCGCAGGCGCGGCTCGGCGGCGACACGCGGCTGGGCTGGACGACCTGGCTCGGCGGCGGCGTGCCGCGCGACCGCGACGACCTCGTGCTCGACCCCGAACGCATCCGGCGCGAACGCGCCGGCCCCGCCGCAGCCGCGGCATGACCCTGCAATCCCTGCTGTTTCGCCAGACTCGCACTACGGAATTCGACTCATGACCAGGCCCGACCCGCGTACTCCGTTCTCTCCGTTCCGCGTCGCCGCGGCGCTGATCCTCGGCCTCTGCGCCACGGCCGCGTCGGCGGCGCCGCCGCCGGATCCGGCGCTCGTGCAGGCGCTCGAAGGCGTCTGGCAGGGCCAGCGCATCACGGTCGCGCCGCTCAGCGACGCGTTCACGCGCGATCCGTCGGTCGATCCGCCGCGCTACACCGTGCCGGTCAAGGAAGCGCCTGCCTACATCACGGTCGACGCCGAACACGCCGAGATCGAATACGGCCGCAAGACCTTCGCCGCGAACGAGTCGCCGTGGGGCCCGTTTCCGCTGCTCAACACCGACGACGCGGAACTCCTCGAAGTCACGCTGCCGAAGAAGAAATACCTCGTCATTTCGGGCATCGGCGCGGGCCTCTACGGCATCGGCGACTGGCAGCGCTTCGGCTTCCTGCACGTCATCGACACGAGCGTGCGCGGCGCGCCGGTCTACTATCCGCTGTTCGCCGAAGCCGGCCTGCGCGACAAGGTCATCGGCAAGCTGCCGAATTCGACGGTGCTGAACTTCGCGCGGCTCGTGCATTCGCGCTGGGAGACGAACACGCAGATCAACGGCTACGAAGTGCTGCTGTATTCGCTGCTGCCGCGCGGACCCGAACGCGTGATCGGCGACGACGGCCGCCCGCTGGCCTATTCGCTGACGCGCGACGACGCGAACGCGCCCTGGGTGCTCGCACGCACGCCGGCCACGCCGATCGCCAACGTGCGCGACGACGCCAACCGTGCGTTCAGCGCGCCGCCGATGAAGAACGCGCTGCCGCAGCCCGCACCCGCGCCCGGTACCGCAGCGACGGCCGCGGCCGACGCGAATGCCGCCAACGCCACGGCCGCCACCGAAGACCCGGCTGCTGCCAAGAAGAAGGCGCGCAAGGAAAAGAACGACGCGCGCAAGAAAGAGGTCAAGGACGCCGCGACCGACATCGCCAAGGACGCGGCAAAGGATGCCGCTTCCGAAGCGGCGTCCGAAGCCGCGAAGAAAGCCATTCCCTCGATCCGTTGATAGGGACATCCGCCCAATGAGTGAGATCAGCCGCGTCGCGCTGTTCGGCAAGCTCAATCCGCTGCTCTACAAGGGCGTGGAAGGCGCCGCCGTGTTCTGCAAACTGCGCGGAAATCCCTATGTGGAACTCGTGCACTGGCTGCACCAGCTGCTGCAGAACAACGACAGCGACCTGCACCGCATCATCCGCCACTATCAGCTCGACGCGGCGAAGCTCGCCGCCGACATGGTCAAGTCGCTCGACCGCCTGCCGAGCGGCGCGACCGCGATCAGCGACCTGTCGGACCATCTGCAGAACGCGGTCGAGCGCGGCTGGGTCTATGCCACGCTGATGTACAACCAGAGCCAGGTGCGCGGCGCGACGCTGCTGCTCGGCATTCTGAAGACCCCCAGCCTGCGCACCGTGCTGCATGCGATGTCGAAGGAATTCCAGGTCATCGACCCGGACAAGTTCGCGAACGAACTCGCGAAGGTCGTCGCGGGCTCGCCCGAAGACCAGCAGACGGCAACCGACGGCAGCGGTCTCGACGCGAGCGGCGGGCCCGGCGAAGTCAGCGGCGCGATGGCGCCGGCGCAGCTCGGCAAGCAGGAAGCGCTGCGCAAGTTCGCGGTCGATCTGACCGAGCGCGCGCGCAAGGGCGAGATCGATCCGATCACCGGCCGTGACGACGAGATCCGCCAGATCATCGACATCCTCATGCGCCGCCGGCAGAACAACCCGCTGCTGACCGGCGAAGCCGGCGTCGGCAAGACCGCCGTCGTCGAAGGCTTCGCCGTGCGCATCGCGAGCGGCGACGTGCCGCCGCAGTTGCAGGAAGTCTCGCTGCTCATGCTCGACATCGGCCTGCTGCAGGCCGGCGCGAGCATGAAGGGCGAATTCGAGCAGCGCCTGCGTCAGATCATCGACGAAGTGCAGGCGAGCCCGAAGCCGATCATCCTGTTCATCGACGAAGTCCACACGCTGATCGGCGCCGGCGGCGCGGCCGGCACCGGCGACGCGGCGAACCTGCTCAAGCCCGCGCTCGCGCGCGGCACCTTGCGCACGATCGGCGCGACGACCTGGAGCGAATACAAGAAGCACATCGAGAAAGACCCGGCGCTGACGCGTCGCTTCCAGGTCGTGCAGGTCGACGAGCCCGACGAGGACAAGGCCATCGCGATGGTCCGCGGCATCGTCACCATTCTGGAAAAGCACCACAAGATCACACTGCTCGACGAGGCCGTGACCGCGGCCGTGCGGCTGTCGCATCGCTACATCCCGGCGCGCCAGCTGCCCGACAAGGCCGTGAGCCTGCTCGACACGGCCTGCGCGCGCGTCGCGGTCAGCCAGCACACCACGCCGGCCGAACTCGAGGACTGCACGCGGCGCATCGAGATCCTGCGCACCGAGCAGGGCATCATCGAGCGCGAAGACGCCGTAGGCCTCGATGTCGCCGAACGCCGCACGCGCTGCGAAGCGCAGCTCGCGCACGAACTCGAACGCGAAACCGGCCTGCGCGCGCGCTGGGACCAGGAAAACGAACTCGCGACGCGCCTGCTCGACCTGCGTGCGCGGCTGCGCGAACTCGCCGCCGCCGCGAAGGCCGCGGCCGAAGCCGCCGAAGGCGGTGAGCCGGCCGTCGCGCCTGCGGCACCCGCTGCCGCGCCGGCCGACGGCGACGCCGTGACCGAACCCGTGCCCGATCGCGCGTTCCTGCTCGCCGAGCACGCCGCCGTGCAGGCCGAACTCGAAGCGCTGCAGGGCGAATCGCCGCTGATCCTGCCCGCCGTCGACGAAACCGCGGTCGCATCCGTCGTCGCCGACTGGACCGGCATTCCGGTCGGCCGCATGGTGCGCGACGAGATCACCGCCGTGCTGCAGCTCGTCGACACGCTCGACCGGCGCGTCGTCGGCCAGCGCCATGCGCTCGAACTCATCACGAAGCGCATCCAGACCTCGCGTGCGCGCCTGGACAACCCGAACAAGCCGATCGGCGTGTTCATGCTCGTCGGGCCTTCCGGCGTCGGCAAGACCGAGACCGCGCTCGCGCTCGCCGAAAGCCTCTACGGCGGCGAGCAGAACCTCATCACGATCAACATGAGCGAATTCCAGGAAGCGCACACCGTTTCCACGCTCAAGGGCGCTCCTCCGGGCTATGTCGGCTACGGCGAAGGCGGCGTGCTGACCGAAGCCGTGCGGCGTAAACCCTACTCGGTCGTGCTGCTCGACGAAGTGGAAAAAGCGCACTCCGACGTGCATGAAATCTTCTTCCAGGTCTTCGACAAGGGCTGGATGGAAGACGGCGAAGGCCGCGCGATCGATTTCCGCAACACGATCATCCTGCTGACCTCCAATATCGGCACCGATCTCGTCATGAAGCTCACCGCCGATCCGGAACTCGCGCCGGAACCCGAAGCGCTGAACAAAGCGCTGCGCGAGCCGCTGCTGCAGAAATTCCCGCCGGCGTTCCTCGGCCGCCTCGTGACGATTCCGTACTACCCGCTGAGCAACGACACGCTCGCGCGCATCGTCAAGCTGCAGCTCGGTCGCATCCAGAAACGCATCGCCGAGCAGCACGGCATCGACTTCGGCTACGGCGACGACGCAGTGCAGCTCGTCATCCAGCGTTGCAACGAAGTCGAATCCGGCGGCCGCATGATCGACGCGATCCTGACCCACACGGTGCTTCCGACTGTCAGCCGCGAATTCCTGAGCTGTCTCGCCGACGGGCGCAAGCTCGCGACGATCCGCCTCGAAGTCACCGGCGACGATTTCGCGTATCGCTACGGTTATGCCGAGGACGCGGTGCAGCCCGCGGCCGCGACCGCCGATTCGATCGACTGATTCCAACACTGATTCCGACTCAAGGAGCCCGCCGTCATGCCATCCCCGACACGTCCCGGTCCGCTCGGTCTCGACAGCAACAGCTGCGGCATCGACTTCGGCACGCTGATGCGCGTGGTCACGCCGTGCCCGACCTTCATCCCGGAAAAGCCCGAGCAGGCGCTGCTCGCGCCGGCCGGTGGCGTTCCGGGCTACAGCGTCGATGCGGCGGTCAAGCACGTCGACGCGAGCGCGCACACGAAGAGCCAGGGCCGCTGCGCACGCTACGTGCGCGAGGCAATCGAAGCCGGCGGCGTCAAGATTCCGCTGCCGCGGCCCGTCTACGCGAAGGACTACGGGCCGGTCCTCACGAAGCTCGGCTTCACGAAGGTGCCATCGGTGGCCTACTCGCCGAAAAAGGGCGACATCGTCGTGCTGCAGCCGCCGTCGGGCCAGGTCGCGGGACACATCCAGATGTTCAACGGCGCCAAATGGGTATCCGATTTCGTGCAGGGCACCGACATCTATCCGGGTCCGGGTTATCGCAAGGACAAAGTCTCGTATGAAGTCTTTCGTCCGTAAGCCCGCCCTGCACCGGTACGCGCTGCTCGTCGCATTCGCGCTCGCCGGCTGCGCTGCGGTCGGTGCGGCCGACAGTGCGAGCAAGAAAGCGCCGGCGATGCCGGTGACGATGAGCGATCCGCTGTTCGGCATCGCCTACGACACGACGAAGATCCGCTTCGAGCGGCTGCCCGCCGCCACGGCAAGGAAAGCCGATCTCGGCGCGCAGCCGCAGTGGATCTACGCGCGCAGCGAGTCCGGCGGCGCGACGTACTACGTCGTCGCCGGCTTCCAGCGCATCGAATCGGATGATCCGGCGCAGCCGGGCTTCTCGATGGAGCCGGATTTCGGCGCCGTGCTGAAAGACAAGGGCGGTAAGGTCGACGTGCTCGGCGTGCCCGACCGGCTCTACGGCGACGACGCGATCGTGTCGCCGCAGGAATTGAAACCGCTGCTCGCCGATGCGGTCGTACGCTACATCAAGGCGTGGGGAAGCAAGGAAGCGCTGCAGAAGGAACTGCAGGGCTACGACGATCCGTCCATCGTGCCCGTCTCATTGCGCGAAGCATTGCAGGTGCAGGATCTGCACGTCGGCGCAGCGGGGGGCGCACGCTGACGTAGCAGCACGGTGTGTACAACGCGGTAACGGCCGGCGCGATTCCGCCGGCCGCGGACGCGTTTGGCCGAAATTTCGCTTGGGGGAGCACATGAACCGCACGCTGAACGTCACCACGCCTCTGGGTCCCGAAGTGCTGCGCTTC
>CAMLLF010000113.1 GCA_946480705.1 uncultured Lysobacteraceae bacterium
GCGGCCGGCGGATGAGCGTGCGGCATACGCACCACCAAAGTCGCGGGGCAAAATTCTTCCGCAAGTATGGAACTCGTCACAGTTGCACTGAGATACTCCGCGCTCTGCGTGCAGTAGTGCGCATCGTTCGATTGGTTCAGGGGCCAACCATGAAGTTCGTCAACGTGCCGGCGTCGGTCGACGCTGCGTGTGCGGCTGTGCCGCGCGTTTTTTCTCGCATATCGTCCGGCAGCCTTCGCGCGCTCGTGCTGGCCGCCGGCCTCGCCGCCGCGCCGCTCGCGAGCGCGCAGGTGCAGCGCACGTTCGTCAACCTCGGCTTCGAGCAGCCCTCGGCCGGTTCGTCGACCTGCTACTTCCAGGTCGCCGATGCGCAGGTGCCCGGCTGGACCACGAATCACCCGAGCCAGGCCGGTGCGAGCTGCGCGCCGTCGATCGCGGCGCAGACCGGGCCGCTGATCGAAATCTGGGCCAACACGTTCAATGGCGTGAACGCGCGCGCCGGCACGCAGTTCGCCGAACTCAATGCGGAAGCCGCGTCGCGCATCTACCAGAACGTCTGTCTCGCGGCCGGCGAGCCGATCGACTGGCGCTTCAGCCACCGCGGCCGGCAGAGCGCGACGACGAACGACGTGACCGAATTCCGTGTCGGGTCGAGCACCGGTACGAACCGCGTCGTGCGCGCAGGCACGCAGAGCGACGGCGGTGGCGGCGTCGTGACCTGCTATGCGAACGACGGCGGCGTGAACACGAACACGTGCACGTCGGCGCTCGCGACCTTCGGCTGGCGCGACTACAGCGGGCATTTCACGTGGCAGGGTTCGACCGGCGTGCAGGCGATCGGCTTCGAAGCCGTGTCGGCGGCCGGCGGCGCCACCATCGGCAACTTCATCGACGACATCCAGGTGACCCTGCGGCCGTTCGTCGAACTGTCGACGGCCAGCGTGAGCCTGCGCGAGAACGCGACCAGCGGCTGGCCGATGCTGCGCGTCGTCGGCACCGTGCCGGCCGGCGGCATCGTCGTGCCGCTGACCGTGCAGGGCACGGGGACGGCCGTGCGCGGCAGCGACTTCGCCACGACCGGCGGCAGCGACACGTTCAGCGTGACGATCCCGGCCGGCGTCTACGACGGCAACAGCGTCGCGCTGCCGCTCGCCGCGATCGACGACACGCTGATCGAGGACAACGAATTCGTCGACATCGCGATCACCGCGTCTCCGACGAACTACGTGCTGAGTTCGACGCAGGTCTGCGGCGCGGCGGCGATCCTGTCCGCGCGCGTGACGCTGCTCGACAACGACGTCGATCTTGGCGTCGCGCTCGACGCGCCGGCCTCGGTGCGCGACGGCGCCGCGCTGACCTACACGGCGACCTATCGCAATCGCACGGCGCGGGCGACCGCGGGTGACGCGACCGCGCACGACGCGACCGTCAGCGTGAGTTCGACGACGCCGGCGGGCCTCACGATCCACGGCTGGACCTGTGCCGCGAGCGGCGGTGCGCGCTGCCCGGGCGGTGCGCCGAATGCGAGCGTCACCGGCAGCGGACCGATTGCCGGGGCGCTGCTGCTGCCCGGCGGCGCAGGTGCCGCCGGCGGCGAGGTCACGTTCACGGTCGGCGCGACGGTCACGCCGAACCACTGCAGCGCGATCGGCCTGAGCGCGAGCCTCGCAGCACCGGCGGGCTTCTCCGAAGCGACCGGCGCGCAGCCGGGCTTCACGACGCCGGCGCCCAACGGCAGCAGCGACAACACTGCGTCGCGCAGCGTGAGCGTGACCTGCAACAGCGCGCCGGTCGCGCAGGCCGCGAGCGTGTCGGTGACGAACACGACGACGGTCGCGATCACGCTGGGCGCGATCGACGCCGACGGCGACGCGCTGACCTATACCGTGACCACGCCGCCGGCCCACGGCACGCTCAGCGGCACGGCACCGGCGCTGACCTACACGCCGGCTTCGGGCTATGTCGGCAGCGACACGTTCGCGTTCAGCGCGAACGACGGCACGGCGACCTCGGCGCCGGCGACGATAAGCGTCACCGTCACCGCGGCCAATCGCGCGCCGGCCTTCACCGGCGAAGCACCGACCAGTGTGGACGAAGGTGCAACGTATACCTTTGCCAATCCGGTCGGCGATCCGGACAGCGGCGACACGCAGAACCACAGCCGCCTGAACGGTCCTGACGACCTGGCCGTGAGCGCGTCGACCGGCGCGATCGGCTGGCCGGCGAATGCATCGATCGTCGGTTCGAACCGTGCGCCGAACACGCTGTGCTACGGCGGCGGCACGACGGTGAGCGCCGTGCCGCTGATGGCCGACGTCATCGCGATCGTCGACGAATCCGGTTCGATGATCGGCGAGCACGCCTGGACCGCGGACTTTGCGATTCCGTTCCATGCGTATCTCACGGCGAACGGGATCGGCGCCGGCGGCGACGCGAACCGCTACGGCCTCATGGGCTTCAACGAAGCGCCGCGCGTGATCCCCGTGGGCGGCCTGCTCATGGGCAATCACCTCGACTTCCTCGAAGCCACCTCGCACTACGTCATTCCGGAATTCGGCGGCACCGAGGACGGCTGGAACGCGATCCACGGCGCGCTGATGCAGTACCCGCTGCGCGAGAATTCCTCGCGCCAGGTGATGCTGATCACCGACGAGGACCGCGACGCGGCGAACGTGTCGCTGAGCTATGCGAGCGTGCTCGCGGAACTGCAGACCTACAAGATCGCGCTGACCGCCGTCGTCAACGCGCGCTTCCAGTGCGGCGATGCGAGCGTCGCGCTCGGCCTGGGTCCGGACGGCCTGGGCTACAAGGCCGACGGCGGCGGCGGCTACGTCACGTGCACGAACGCGAGCGCGGTCAGCGGCGACGGCACGACGATCGCCGACTACGTGAACCTGGCGCTCGCGACCGGCGGCACGGCCTGGGACATCGAGCTGCTGCGCGACGGCGGCCACATGGCCGAGTCGTTCACGAGTGCACTGATCGCCGCACAGGTGCGCGAGATCCTGACGCAGGAACCCACGGCCGCGCAGGCCGATCTCTACGTGCACGACCTGCGCCTCGTCGAAGGCGCGAACGACGTCGAAGTGATCATCGGCAATCGCGGCCTCGCCGCGGTCACGCAGGCGTTCACGGTCGCGTTCGCGGCCGACGGCAACCCGTTCGCGCAGGTCGAGATCGCCTCGCTCGCCAACGGCGCCACGGTCACGCGCCGCGTGCCCTGGACCGGCGGCAATCCCGCGCAGATCAGCGCCACGATCAGCGCGCCCGGCACGATCGACTGCCGCGCCGACAATGCGTCGCTCGCGGCCGTCGTCGCGCGCGTCGGCGTGACCGATGCGGGCGGACTCACCGACGAGCGCCAGTTCAGCATCGGCGTCGCCGACGTGAACGCCGCACCGTCGATCGGCTCGACCGCGCCCACCGGCGTCGTGCCCGGCGATCGTTACGTCTACGCCGTGCAGGCCACCGATCCGGATCGCGGCGATGCGCTGGAATACACGCTGACGACCGCGCCGTCCGGTATGACGATCGACCGCCTGACCGGCGTGATCCGCTTCGCGCCGACGAGCAACCAGAGCGGCTCGCACGCGGTCACGGTCAAGGTCGCCGACCTCGCGGGGCTGTACGCCACGCAGTCCTACTCGCTGAGCGTCGGCGCGGGCCGCGTGCTGCCGCGCTTCACGTCGCTGCCCAATCGCCGTGCAGTACAAGGCCAGACGTATACCTATGCCCCGACGGTCAGCGCCGCACCCGATGCGGTGCTGAGCTTCACGCGCGTCGAAGGGCCGTCCGGCATGCAGGTCGACGCGACCAGCGGTGCGGTCAGCTGGGGCGTGCCCGGCGACTTCGCCGGCAAGTCCGCGCGCGTCGCCTTGCGCGTCAACGACCAGTTCGGCGGCTTCCACCTGCAGTTCTTCACCTTGCTCGGCGACAAGCCGAACGAGCCGCCGGTGTTCACGACGCAGCCGCCGACGACGATCACGGGCACCGGCGACTACGTCTATCCGACCCGGTCGAGCGACATCAACCTGTTCGAGACGCAGACCTGGAGCGCGCCGCTGAAGCCCACGGGGGCGGCCTTGACCACGACGCCGGCGAACCCGGCGCCGGGCACCTGGGGCCGGCTGACTTGGCCGCTCACGAGCCAGACCCCGGTCGCACCGGCCGGTCTCGACCTGCAGAACCCGTGGTGTTCGATCGTGCCGGCGAGCGTGCGCGCGTTCCAGCCCGCGGTGGCCTGGCGCCAGTCGTCCAACGGGACGAGTTCGCAGCCGCTGGTCGGCCCGCTGACCGACACCGACGGCAACGGCGTGCTCAACACGAACGACCGCATCGCGGCCGTGTCGGTCGCCGGTCTCGGCGGTCCGCGCCTGCGCGCGCACGATGCCTATACGGGTGACATTCTCTGGACGTATACCGGCGGCTATGCCGACTACGAAGTCGCGCCGGCGATGGCCGACCTCGAAGGCCGCGGCCAGGTCACGATTCTCTATCTCGACACGACGCGCCGGCTCGTCGCGCTCAACGGCGACGGCACGCTGCGCTGGACCTCCAGCGCGCAGGCGGGCAACTACGCGTTCTATACCAACGCGATCAGCCTCGCCGATCTGGATCGCGACGGCGTCGCCGAAATCCTGATCGGTCCGGCCGTGTTCAGCGCGAACGGCACGCTGCGCTGGCAGTACCCGAGCCCGACCTACGAATACAGCCGCGCGGTCGCGCTGGATCTCGACGGCGACGGCGTGCAGGAAGTGCTGTATCGCAGCGAGGCGCGCTCGGCGACCGGCACGTTGCGCTGGAAGACACCGAGCGCGCTCGCGAATGAGACCGTGCAGCACAGCCAGCTCGCACCGATTCCGGTCGCGGGCGGCGCGCAGCTCGGCGTCGTCGTCAGCGAACAGACCACGGCGGGCTATCGACTGAGCCTGCTGCGCAGCGACGGCACGGCGATCTGGCGGCACACCGACCAGAGCGTCGTCGATCGCGTCGGCACGCCGCTGGTGGCCGACTTCATCGCCGAGGAGCCCGGCTATGAAATCTATTCGGCCGCGATGGAAAAGCTGTTCAGCAGCCAGGACGGCCGCGTGATCTGGTCGCTGAAGGGTACGCAGGGCGCACGCCGCTACAGCGGTGCGACCGCCGCGGCGCTCGACGGCGACAACGACGGGTTCCTCGAAATCTATTCGCCGTCCTGGGACGGCCTCAATCGCGTCGACGCGCGCACCGGCGTCGTCACCGCGCGCGTCGGCTCATACTCGTATCAATTCCAGTACGCCGGCCCGGTGCCGACCTTCGCCGACCCGCGCGGCGACGGCCAGGGCCGCCTGTGGCTCGGCGAGGGCGGCTACGCCGCGAGCTTCACGCCCGCGATCGGCAACTGGGCGATCGGCGCGCGCGTCGTGCATCAGCAGGCCTACGCGGCCGATCGCATCGGCGAGGACATGCGCGTGCGCGTCGCGATGCCCGGCGTGCTGCCGGCGCCGCTCTACGTCTACGGCGCGCCGAACCCGGCCGTCACGCCGACGCAGTACCAGAGCGATCTGCGTGCGTTCGGCCCTTACATCCAGGGCACCAGCGGCGAGATCACGCTGCGCGCCGACGTGCGCAACCGCGGCACGCTCGCGAGCCAGCCCTATGCGGTCGCGTTCTATCGCGGCACGAGCGCGATCCAAGCCAATCGCATCGGTCGCGTCGAACTGCCGGCGTTGCCGGTCGGCACGACCGCGACGGCGAGCCTGCCCGGCCTCGAACCCTCGGCACTCGGCAGCGGCCCGCTGTTCGCCGCGATCGAGCCCGCGTCGAACGAGAACGAATGCGCGACCGGCAACAACACGAGCGGCGGCTGGGCCTTCCAGGTCGCCGTGACCGACAACGAAGCGGCGACGACGACGCAGACCTGGGCCGCGGGCTTCGTGCAGGCGACCGGCGTCGCGCCGACGTTCACGACGACCGGCCCGACCACCGGCAACGAGCAGCAGCCGTATCGCTACGACGCGGTCGCGACCTCGCCTTACGCCGGCGATGCCGTCACCTATGAACTCGCGTTCGGTCCGCCCGGCATGGTCGTCGATTCGCGCCGCGGCACGGTCGAGTGGACGCCGGCCTGGGGCCAGACCGGCTGGTGGCAGTTCACGATCCGCGCGACCAACCTCGCCGGCAGCTATACGCAGCAGCAGACCTGGGTCAACGTCACGCCGTCGAGCGCGCCGAACACCGCGCCGGCGTTCACGTCGACGGCGCCGACCAGCGCGATCGTCGGCGTGACCTATGACTACGCCGCGCAGGCGACCGACGCCGAAGGCCACGTCATCACCTACGCGCTGAACACGGCGCCGACCGGCATGACGATCGAGGCGGCCACGGGCCGCGTGCGCTGGACGCCGAGCGCGACGGCGACCAACGTGCCGGTCACCGTGAAGGCGACCGACGCGCGCGGCGCGTTCGTCACGCAGTCGTTCACGCTGAACGTCTATCCCGGCGCCAACCGCGCGCCGGTCGTCACGAGCACGCCGGGCTACACGGCCGCGCCGGCGAGCGCCTATGCCTACACCGTCACCGCGACCGACGCCGACAACGACACGCTGACGACGACCTGGCTGACCGTGCCCGGCGGCGCGACGGCGAGCGGCGCGACGGTCAACTGGACGCCGCAGGCCGCGCAGGTCGGCGAGCACACGTTCGCGCTCGAAGTGCGCGACGGCCGCGGCGGCATCGCGTCGCAGAGCTGGGTCGTGTTCGTCAACGACGCCGCGACCAACGGCGTGCCGAGCCTCAGCGGCACGCCGGGCACGAATGCGACCATTGCGCAGTCGTATACCTATGCACCGAGCGCGACCGATCCGGACAACGACACGCTGGCCTGGCGCCTCGCGCGCGCACCGGCCGGCATGACGATCAGCGCATCCACCGGCGCGATCGCCTGGACGCCGGTCCGCGCGCAGGTCGGCACGCATGCCGTGCGCATCGAGGTCAGCGACGGCCACGGCGGCGGCGCGTGGCAGGACTACACGATCACCGCGGCGATCGATCCGCAGAACCCGCCGCCGAACACCGCGCCGGTCATCGACAGCGAACCGCCGACCGCGGCGAAGATCGGCCGCGCGTACCGCTATGACGTGCTCGCGCACGACGACGACGGCGAGACGCTGTACTACAGCCTGCAGCAGGCACCCGCGGGCATGACGATCGCGAGCGGCACCGGCCGCATCGACTGGGCGGCCGCGCAGACCGGCACCGTCGAGGTGCGCGTGCGCGTCGCCGACACGGCCGGTTCCTGGGCCGAGCAGAGCTGGGAGCTGACCGTCGGCGAATCCGGTGCGATGAGCCTGAACCTGCTCGTGGCACCCAACGTCGTGCTGCCGAACCAGAACGTCAATGTGAAGCTCGTGCCGCTGCGCGACGCGGGCCCGCTGACCGGCACGCTGACGCTCGACGGCCAGGCCGTCGCGCTCGACGCCGAGCTCGAAGCCGTCGTCACCGCGGCCGCGCCGGGCTATCACACGCTGAGCGCCTCGCTGAACGACGGTGTCGAAACCGCGGTCGCCGCGGCGCAGTTCTTCGTGCTCGATCCGAGCCAGGCCGACGCGCCGCGCGTGGACCTGACCGCACCTGAGGACACCGCGCGCATCACCAGGCCCACGGCGATCCGCGGTTCGATCCAGGACGCCGATCTGGCGAACTGGACGCTCACGCTGACCGACACCAACGGCGGCGCGCCGGTGACGCTGGCCAGCGGCACCACGACGCAGGTCGATGCGGAACTCGGCACGCTCGATCCGACGCTGCGCCTCAACGGCCAGTACCGCCTGATGCTGGAGGCGACCGACGCTGCCGGTCACCTGAGCCGCGCGACGCGCACGGTGCTGATCGACGGGGAAATGAAGGTCGGCCACTTCTCGATCACGCTCGAGGACGTGAGCCTGCCGCTGGCCGGCATCCCGATCACGGTCACGCGCACGTACGACTCGCGGCGTGCGCACGAGCGGCTCGACTTCGGCTATGGCTGGACGGTCGACTATGCGAACGTGCGCGTGCACGAATCGCGGCGCCTGGGCTTTGGCTGGTCGCTGCAGGAATACCGCAACGGCTTCTTCGCGAACTGGTGCGTGCTGCCCAACGGCGATCCGATCGTGACGGTGACCCTGCCCGACGGCGACGTCGAACGCTTCACCGCACGCGCCGAACCGCAGTGCCAGCTGTTCGTGCCGCAGACGAACGTCAACATCGTGTTCGATCCGCAGCCCGGCACGCACAGCAGCCTGTCGCAGACCACCTTCGGCACGGTGCGCCTGATCGAGGGCAACATCGCCGATCCGGGGGCGACGAGCGAGCCGATCGACCCGAGCGGCTATCGCCTGACGACGGCCGAGGGCATCGTCTACGAGATCGACCAGGCGTTCGGCCTGAAGCGCCTGGAAGAACCCAACGGCAACACGCTGACCTTCACGGCGAACGGCGTGACGCATTCCAGCGGCCTTGCCGTGACGTTCGAGCGCGACACGCTGGGCCGCATCACGAAGATGGTGATGCCCGACCAGACCGAGCGCACCTACGGCTACGACACGAACGGTGATCTCGAAACCGCGACCGACCAGGTCGACCAGGTCTCGCGCTACGCCTACGCGCAGCCGGCGCATCCGCATTACCTCAAGGACATCACCGACCCGCGCCAGATCCGCGTGAGCCGCAGCGAGTACGACGCGGACGGCCGTCTGATCAAGCTCATCGACGCGAACAACAAAGAAACGCTGTTCGATCACGCGATCGCCGATCGCATCGAGACCGTGACGAACCGCCGCGGTCACGCCACCGTCTACGTCTACGACGACGAAGGCCGCGTGCTCAGCGAGACCAACTCCCTCAATGAGCGCACCGAGCACACCTACGACGCGTTCGGCAACGAGCTGACGACGACCGACCCGCGCCAGAAGACGACGACGCGCACGCTGGACGCGCGCGGCAACGTGCTGACCGAGACCAATCCCCTGCAGCAGACGACGACGCGCACCTACAACGCGTCCAATCAACTGCTGACCGAAGTCGACGCGCTGCAGCGCCCGGTCGCGACGAACACCTACGACG
>CAMLLF010000114.1 GCA_946480705.1 uncultured Lysobacteraceae bacterium
CCGCCTCGGTCGCCGCGGCGAGGTCGGCGTAGTCGGCTTCGGCGACTTCGACGCTCGCGAAGCAGTAGTCCGGCGAGCCGGCCCAGCGCACCGCACCGTCGCGACCGTGTTCGACCACGCCCGGCACGCGCCACACCTCGAACGGCGCGGTACCGCCGAGGGGTTCGAGCCCGACGCGCAGGTAGCGCGGATCGCCCGACTGCGGCGCCGTGCGGCCGAAGCCGATCACGGCGAGCACGTCGGGCGCGGAAAGCAGACTGTCGAGTCCGGCGTCGACGTAACTCACGTCCAACGCCGGCAAGCCGTGTTCGCTGCTCATGCGGGCAGGATCCCGCGGAAAGGCGCAACGAGGCGCAGCGTCAAAGGCGATGGCATGTCGGCGAATGGGGTCCCTG
Organism: uncultured Lysobacteraceae bacterium; assembly: GCA_946480705.1. Next base: position 396 of record CAMLLF010000114.1, read on the forward strand.
AACCCGCCGGGATGGCCGGGCAAACCCGTATGATACACTCGCGCGCCGCAGCGGCCGCCGGTCCGGCGCCGCGCCGACTCAGTGGAAACCCCGATGGCGCAACTCTCTCCCGCCGAGCGCGAGCTCGCCGAGCTCCTGGTCGACAGCCTGAATCTGGAAGGCGTGGCCCCTGACCAGTTCGAACCCGAAGCCCCGCTGTTCGGCGGAGATCTCGGCCTGGACTCGATCGATGCGCTCGAAATCGCGCTCGCGGTGTCCAAGCGCTACGGCTTCCAGCTGCGTTCCGACAACGAAGAAAACAAGCGGATCTTCGGTTCGCTGCGCGCGCTGTCGGCGCATATCGAGCAGCACCGCGTCAATTGACCGCAGGCGGGGACATCCCTGTCCCGTCCGCTTCACACCCCCGCTTTTCCCGCCGCATTCGCGCCGGACCGAAGGTCACGTCGACCACGGCCCGCGCCGGCGCAGCGGCGACCAGTCCGAACGCGACGGCGGCCACGCCCGAAAAACCCGACTACGCATTGCTCTCCCCCACCGGGACATCCGGTGAACGCAGGCTAGAGAGCGGCCGCCGGACGCGGCACTTACCGTAGGCAGGTGAGAAGCGGAAGCGGGATCGCTTTTACGATTCCCGGTTCCCGACTCTCGATTCCCGCACCGTCACGACGGATCCACCGGCGTCGTGCCGCCGGAGAAGTCCGTCGCCGACTGGCGCCGGCGTTCGCGCAGGTCGTCCCACCAGCGCTTGAAGTTCGCGAGCCCCGTCGCGGCATAGATCGCCTTGAACAAGTGCAGGCGGCGCATGACCGGGCCGCTGTCGAACACATCGCCGGCGAGCATAGAGATCACGCCCTGCTCGACTTTCAGCACGTTGCGCGGCGATGCGAACAGGCTGCGCATGACCGGCGAATTGAAGCGATAGATGAACCACGAGAACACGCGCACGCCGCGGCGGATGCGTTTTTCGAACGCCGCCTGCAGTGCGGATTCCTGTTGTGGATTCCTGAGGACCGCATCGACGAGCGCCGCGGCGTGCTTGCCGCTGTGCATCGCGAGATAGACGCCGGAGGAGAACACCGGATCGACGAACGCGAACGCGTCGCCGACCATGACGAAGCCGCGACCGGTCATGGCGCTGCAGGTATACGAATAATTGCCGGTCACGCGGACCTCGCCGACGATTTCCGCGTCGGCCATGCGTTCGACCGCGCCGGGCATGAGCTTCAGCGTGTCGAGCAGGAATTCGGCGGTACGTCCGCGGCGCTGCTTCAGGTATTCCGGAAAACACACGCAGCCGATGCTCATGAGGCCGTCCGACAGCGGGATGAACCAGCACCAGCCGTAGTCGAAGCGATAGATGCTGATGTTGCCGGCCTCGTCGCCGGGCCGGCGCGTGACGCCCTTGAAGTGCGCGAAGATCGCGGCACTCTGGTGCTTCTGATTCTTGACCTTGATCTTCAGCGCGTTGCCGAGCAGCGTGTCGCGGCCGCTCGCATCGACGAGGTAGCGCGCGCGGATCGCCAGCTTTTCGCCGGTTTCGACGGTCGCCTGTGCGATGCAGCTGCCGTCGGCCTGGATCTCGACGCGATCGACCTTGACGCCTTCGCGCGCATCGACGCCGCTGCGCTGCGCGTTGCGGAACAGGATCTCGTCATAGTCCTCGCGCTTGACCTGAAACGCGTAAGGCGGCGTCTTTCCGAGCGAACGGGAGAAGTGATAGGTGCGGTAGTTGTCGCCGACTTCGGGAAAATCGGCACCGAGCTTCAGCATGCCGATGCCGCGGACTTCATCGAGCACGCCGAGTTCTTCGAGGATCGGCATGTTCGCCGGCAGCAGCGATTCGCCGATATGGAAGCGCGGGTGGTGGTCCTTCTCGAGCTGCAGCACGTTGAGGCCGCGCCGCTGCAGCATCGTCGCGGTCGTCGATCCGGCGGGTCCGCCGCCGACGACGAGCACGTCGCAGTTGATCTGGCCGTCTGCCTGGTTTTCCATATGCCGCCGTCGCCCCAAGTGAACTGAGCGCCGTATCATAGCCGGCTTGCGCGCCGCGTCGGCCCGCGCCTCCCGCAGTTCGCGCATGACCCCGCCACCGCCGCAACGCCCGCTGCAACGACCACCTTACGCAGCCCTGACCCTGCTGCTGCTCTATCCGCTGTTGTTGCTGCTCGCGCAGCTGCTCGGGCGCAGCTGGATCTCGGCGCTCGCCGCGATCGACCTCGTCACGCTGCTGCTGCTTGGCGCTCTGGCGCGCGGCAACCGCACGGCGTGGACGGCCTGGACACTCGCAGTGACCGGCACGCTGTGGTTGATGCAGCGCCAGCAGGCCGAGATCGTGCTGCTGCTCGTACCCGTCGCGATCAATGCCGGCATGGCCTGGTTCTTCGGACGCACGCTGCTGGCCGGGCGTCGTCCGCTGGTCGCCCGCGCGATCCTCGCGTTCGAAGGCGAGCAGCGGCTCGCCCAGCCCGGCGTGCGCGACTACGCGCACAGCCTCACGATCGCCTGGACGCTGCTGCTCGGCACGCAGGCACTCGTGATGCTGACCTGCGCGATCGGCGCGACGCCGGGCGGCATCTTCGCGCGGCTCGGTCTCGCCGTGCCGTTCGCGGTGTCCGACTACTGGGCGAACTGGTATCTGCACCTCGGCGGCTTCGTCGTGATCGGCCTGTTCTCGCTGGCCGAGTTCGCCTGGCGCCACTGGCATCTGCGGCACCTCGCGCACGATTCGCCGCGTCGCTATTTCGGCAAGGTGGTGCAGAACTGGCGGCGCGTGTTGCACGACGGCGCGGACGGCGACTGACCGCGGCCCGGCGCTTGCCGCGCTGCGTCAAACCCGCGATGCTTGCGCCGCGCCGGAGGGGCGGCCGGGCCGATTTCCTGCAGCAGACACCTGTATCGGCGTTCCGGTGCGAGGCTTCGCACGTCCGGGACAGTACGACCGACGCCGACGCGTCGCGGTCGGCAGGAACAGTCCGGCGCTCCCCGAGCCCTGCAATTCGCCGAGGCGTCAGTCGTGCATCACGAAGATTTCCGCATTCCGGCCGAGCATCCGAGTCTGGCCGGCCACTTTCCGGGCAACCCCGTCGTGCCGGGCGTCGTCGTGCTCGACGAAGTCGCCGCGGCGCTGCGCCGCCGTCACGACCGGCGCATCGCCGGATTTCGCCAGGTCAAGTTCATGGCGCCGCTGCTGCCCGGACAGGACGCCTCGCTCGAACTCGATATCGCGGACGAACGCCTGCGTTTCCGCGTATTGCGCGGCGGCGAGCTGATCGCCAGCGGCGAGGCGAGCACGGCATGAGCAATCCCCACTGGACCGACCGCCCCGAAGGCGGCGGCCGTTTCGCAATCTGGCTGATCCGCTCGATCGCGCTGTACGGGGGACGCCCGGTCGCTCGGCTGTTCCTGTATCCGATCACGCTGTATTTCTATCTGCGCCGCCGTCCGGAGCGCGAAGCCTCGCGCGCGTTCCTGAGCCGCGTGCTCGGCCGCCCGGCCGGCACCTTCGACGTGATGCGTCACATCCACCGCTTCGCCGGCGTGATCCTCGACCGCGTATTCCTGCTCGCCCGCGACGACGCGCGCCAGTTCGATCTCGAGATCCACGGCCTCGACCTGCTGTTCGACACCTACGACCAGGGCCGCGGCATGCTGCTGCTCGGCTCGCATCTCGGGAGCTTCGAGATCCTCCGCGTACTCGCGCGCGAACGGCCCGAAATCCAGCTCAAGGTCGTGCTCGACAAGTCGCAGACGCCGGCGATCACCGAACTGCTGCATGCGCTGAATCCGGCGATCGGCCGCAGCGTCATCGATGCATCGGGCGGCGGCACGGCCATCGTGCTCGGCATCAAGGAAGCCGTCGACCAGGGCGCGGTCGTCGCGCTGCTCGGCGACCGTGCGCGGCTGCAGGAACCGACGCGGCAGGCCCCGTTTTTGGGCCAGTCCGCGCCGCTGCCGGTCGCGCCGTACCTGATCGCGTCCGTGCTCGACACGCCGGTGCTGCTTTGCTTCGGCCTGTATCGCGGCGGCAATCGCTATTCGCTGCACTTCGAACATTTCGCCGACCGCATCGAGATTCCGCGCAGCGAACGCAATGCGCGCCTCGACGCCTGGCTTGCGCGCTATGCGCAGCGGCTGGAACATCATGCGCGCCTCGATCCCTACAACTGGTTCAATTTCTATGATTTCTGGCACAGCGATCGCATTGAGCCTGTTGTTGCCGCTGGCGAGCCGCGCCGCGCCTGAACCGCCGGCCTGCAGCACCGACTGCCCGTCGGCGCAGACCGTCGCGCTGATCGAGAAACTCAAGCGTCCGCTGCCGGCGCAGACCGGCTACACCGAAGTGCGTTTCGTGCAGATGCTCGATGCGCCGCTGACGCTGCGCGGCGAACTGACCTATTCGAGCGCCGACGAACTCGGCAAGCGCGTCGTCTCGCCGTACGAGGAAACCACGACGATCGCGAACGGCCAGGTGCAGATCGCGCGGCCCGGCAAGCCGGCGAAGCGCTTCAGCCTCAAGCGCGCACCGGCACTGGCCGGATTCCTCGAAAGCTTCAGCGCGACACTGGCCGGCGACGCGCAGCGCCTCGCGCGCAGCTATGTGCTGACCAGCGACGGCGACGCCGCGCACTGGCGCCTCGACCTCGTGCCGCGCGATCCGGCGCTGGCCAGACATGTCCAGCGCGTCGTGATTCGCGGTCATGAATCGACGCCGCGCTGCTTCGAGATCGAGGAAACCGGCGGCGACAGCAGCCTGCTGCTCGTCGACGCGCTCGCGAACACCGCGATCGACGGCACGCCGGACCGCAAGGCGCTGCAGCAGCTCTGCCAGCGCGCGCCGTGACGCTGCGCGCGCGGCTCGTCCTGCTCGCGCTCTGGCTCGCGCTGCTCGCGGGCCTGCTCGCCTATATCCTCGGCGCGCTGAAGATCAGCACGGATCTGCGCAGCTTCATGCCGCCGGCGCGCACGCCCGAGCAGCGCCTGCTGCTCGACGAGATCGGCGAAGGTCCGGGTTCGCGCCTGCTGCTGCTCGCGATCGACGGCGACGAACCCGACACGCTCGCGGACATCAGCAAGGCGCTCGTGCCGAAGATCCGCGGCGACGCGCGTTTCGTCCGCGCGATGAACGGCGAAGGCGACATCGGCGCGCTCGCCGACGACCTGCTGCCGTACCGCTATCTGCTGTCGCCGACGCTCGACGCAGAACGCTTCGACGCGGCCATGCTGCGCGACCAGCTGCAGCAGCGCGTACAGGATCTCGGCTCGCCCGCGGCGGCCTGGTTCAAGCCGCTGCTCGCGAACGATCCGACGCTGGAAACGCTGAAGCTCGCCGAAGCCTGGGCGCCGCCCGGCGAACCCGAGCGCTATGCCGAAGTCTGGTTCACGCGCGACGGCACGACCGCGCTGCTGCTCGCCGAAACCGTTGCCGGCGGCTTCGATCCGGCCGCGCAGCGCGACGCGCAGGACGCGCTCGACGGCTGGTTCCGCGAGGCGGCGAAGGACACGAAGGCGCGTCTCGTGCTCAGCGGTCCCGGTGTGTTCACGGTGCGCATCAACGCGACGACGAGCGCCGAAGCCAACCGCATCGGCCTGTACGATTCGATCGGCTTCATCACGCTGCTGCTGCTCGCCTATCGCCGCGTCGGCACGGTCATGGCCGGCGCGCTGCCGCTGATCAGCGGCGGTCTCGCCGGCATGGCCGCGATGGCGCTCGTCTTCGGCGGCGCGCACGGCATCACGCTCGCATTCGGCTTCACGCTGATCGGCGTCGCGCAGGACTATCCGATTCATCTGTTCTCGCACCTGCGCCGCGATCGCACGCCGGCCGCGGTCGCGAGCCTGCTCTGGCCGACGCTCGCGACCGGCGTCGCATCGACGTGCATCGCGTATCTCGCGTTCTTCGCCTCGGGCGTCGACGGGCTCGAACAGCTCGCCGTATTCACGATCGTCGGTCTCGCGACCGCCGCGCTGACGACGCGCTTCGGCCTCGTGCATCTGCTCGGCAGCCGGCCGCATGACGCGGCGGATTCGGCCTGGCTCGCCGCGCTGTGGCGGCGCCTCGCGCGCCTGCCGCGCCCGCGCTGGCTCGCTCCGCTGCTCGCGATCGCGGCTGTCGCCGCGATGATCTGGGCGCCCGGCGCGTTCTGGGAAAACAACCTCGCCGCGCTGACGCCGGCGCCGCCCGATCTCGTCGCCCAGGACACGCGGCTGCGGCAGGAACTCGGCGCACCGGACGTGCGCTATCTGCTCGTGATCGAAGGCGCCGACGCCGACGCCGTGCTCGCGGCCAGCGAGAAACTCGAACCGAAGCTCGCGCAACTGCAGCGCGATGCCGCGATCGGCGGCTACGAGCTGCCGTCGCGCTACCTGCCGAGCCTTGCAACACAGCGCGCACGCCAGGCGAATCTGCCCGATCCGGCCACGCTGCGCAGCGCACTCGACGACGCGCAGCAGGGTCTGCCGTTCAAGCCCGGCAGTTTCGACGCGTTCCTGCGCGACGTCGAGGCCGCACGCGCACTGCCGCCGCTGACCGCGGAGCGCTTCCTTGCGTCGCCGCTGGGCCTGCGCCTGAAGGCGCAGCTGCAGCCGCGCGACGGCCACTGGATCGGTCTCGTCACGCTGTCCGGCGTCGCCGACCGCGACGCGCTGATCGGGCTCGCCGCGCAGCCCGATACACCGGCGCGCCTGCTCGATCTGAAGAACGCGTCCGAATCGCTGGTCGCCGCCTATCGCACGCGCGTGCTGTATTCGCTCGCGGTCGCGGCGCTGCTGCTGGTCGTCGTCGTGACCGTCGCGCTGCGCCGGCGCAGCCGCGTGCTGCGCGTGCTGCTGCCGATGGCCGTGACGACCTTGCTGATCCTCGCCGTGCTGCGCCTCTGCGGCGTCTCGCTGTCGCTGTTCCATCTGATCGCGCTCGTGCTCGCCGCCGGCCTCGGCCTCGACTACGCGCTGTTCTTCGAGCACGTCGAGGACGACGAACACGAACAGCGCCGCACGCTGCACGCGATCCTCGTCTGCAGCGCGAGCACGTTCCTCGTGTTCCTGCTGCTCGCGCTGTCGTCGCTGCCGGTGCTGCGCGCGATCGGCACGACGGTGACGCTCGGCGTCGCGTTCAACTTCGCGCTCGCGCTGCTGCTGACCCGGCCGCGCCAGGAAATTCCCCATGCTCGATAAGGCCCACTGGAGCGCGCTGATTCCGCACCAGGGCACGATGTGCCTGCTCGACGCCGTCGCCCACTGGGACGAGACGCATATCCACGCGCGCAGCGGCTCGCACCTGCGCAGCGACAATCCGCTGCGCCGCGACGGGCGCCTGCACGCGCTGCATCTGTGCGAATACGGCGCGCAGGCGATGGCCGTGCACGGCGGTCTGCTCGCGCAGGCCGGCGGCGGGCGCGCCGCGCCGGGCTTTCTCGTGTCGCTGCGCGACGTGCAGCTTGCGCGCGAGTTCGTCGACGACCTGCCCGGCACGCTCGATATCCACGGCGAACGCCTGCTCGCCGGCGGGCAGAGCTGGCAGTACGCATTCCGCATCGAACACGACGGCACGACGATCGCGAGCGGCCGCGCCGCGGTGATGGTGCAGCCCGGGGCCGCGCCGTGAGCGCGCCGCACCGCAACGACACAGACGGAGACACGCAATGACGGCTTCACAACCGCGCGCGCTGGTTACCGGCGGCAGCGGCGACATCGGCGGCGCGATCTGCACCGCGCTCGCGCGCCAGGGCGCGCACGTGGTCGTGCATGCGAACAGCGGCCTCGCGCGCGCGCAGGCCGTCGTCGAGGCGATCCGCGCCGACGGTGGTTCGGCGCAGGCCGTCGCCTTCGATCTCTGCGATGCCGACGCGACGCGCGCGGCGGTCGAGGCGCTGCTCGCCGACGGCACGATCACGATCCTCGTCCACAACGCCGGCATCCACGACGACGCGCCGATGGCCGGACTGACCGATACGCAGTGGAAGCGCGTCATCGACGTGTCGCTGCACGGCTTCTTCCATGTCACGCAGCCGCTGCTGCTGCCGATGGGCCGGCAGCGCCGCGGACGCATCGTCGCGATGTCGTCGGTCGCCGCGGTGCTCGGCAATCGCGGCCAGACCAACTACGCGGCGGCGAAGGCCGGGCTGCACGGCGCGGTCAAATCGCTCGCGCGCGAAATGGCGAGCCGCGGCATCACGGCCAATGTCGTCGCACCCGGCGTCATCGCCGGACGACTGACCGACGCAACGTTCGCGCCGGAGCAGATCCGCCAGATCGTACCGATGGCGCGCGCCGGCAAGCCCGAGGAAGTCGCCGCACTCGTCGCGTTTCTGGCAAGCGATGCGGCCGGCTACATCTCGGGCCAGGTCATCGGCATCGACGGCGGCATGAGCTGAGGGCGCTCAACGGTTCGTGGCCGTCCGGAATAGTGCGGCGAGGACGCGCACGGACGCGGCACCTTGGCAGGCCGCAGCCACAACGCGACCGACATTGCCACCCCTCGCTCGAAGCTGGGGCGGGCGGCGAAATCGGCGCAGCATGCGGCGGCAGTCGATACAGGAATCGCGGAATCGGCGACATCGCGCGGCGCAGCCGCGCCGGTGGACGCCGGTTTCGCACAGGGGACGGCGAACCGGCACGCGCCATTCGCCGCGGTTGTTCCAACAAGGGGAAAAATCCATGTCGTTCCGTTCCGCCGC
>CAMLLF010000115.1 GCA_946480705.1 uncultured Lysobacteraceae bacterium
CGTGGGCCCGGTCGCGCGCCACCGCGACCGGCTCGCGGTCGACCTGCACGAGCGTCTGCTGCTGCAGCTCGGCCGCAGCTGGTCGGACGCGCGCAATCTGCCATCGGACTGGGAGGCCTCGCCGGCCGCGGCGGTCGCCGGGCAGCGCGTCGCCGCGCTCGTCGCCGACCAGTTCGCGCGCAGCCCGGTCTGGGCGGTCAAGGATCCGCGGCTCTGCCGTTTCGTGCCGGTCTGGACGAAAGCCCTCGACGCGGCCGGCATCGACGTGAAATTCATATTCGCGCTGCGGCATCCGGACGAAGTCGTCGCCTCGCTCGCGCGCCGCGACGGCATCGTGCCGCAGGAGGCCGGCCTGCTGCTGCTCGATCACTTTTTCGAGGCCGAGGCCGCGACGGCGAATCGCGTGCGCTGCGTCGCCACCTACCAGGCGCTGCTCGACGACTGGCGCGGCTGCGTCGCGCGCATCGCGCGCGAGCTGGACGTCGCGATCGTGCCCGACGAGGCCGCTGCGGCCGAGATCGACGCCTTCCTCGATGCCGGCGCGCGCAATCACCACGCGGCCGAAGACCTGTCGCGGCTCGGTGCCTCGCTCAATGGCCGGGTCTACCGGCTGGCGCGCGAAGCGGCCGACTCGGCGCAGTTCTGGGACGGCGTCGCGGCGCTGCGCGACCCGTGGGATCTGTACCGCAACGACCTGCTGCCCTACGTCGACGAGCTGCTCGATCTGCTCGCGGTGCGCGACGCCGCCGAGCGCGGCGAGCGGCGCGTTGCCGGCGGCGCCGTCGCGACTGAACGCAACGGCGACGCGCTGCCGGCGCTCGCGCGCCTGCAGTTCCGCATGATTTCCGGGCTGCAGGACGGCATGGGCCGGCTCGGCCAGGCGTCGGCCGATCTCGGCGCGATGGTGCGGACCGGCACCGAAGCCGCGCTCGGCGCCGCGTCGGGCATTGCTTCGACCGTCAACGAACTGCGCTCGACCCTGCCCTATGTGCGCAGCCGCCTCGACGGGCTCGTCGAACAGGCCGCCACGCTGTCGGTCGCGGCGGCGAAGCAGCACGAGCAGCTCGGAATCGCGGCCGACCACGCCGACGCGCTGCAGCGGCACATCGACGCCGCGGCCGAGCGCAGCGAAGCGCGCCTGGCCGCGTTCGCCGCGGACAGCGGCGAGCGTTTGGGACAGTTGATGCAGTCGTCGGAGGCCGCCGCGGCGCGCGAACACGCGCTGTTGGCGCAGATCGAGGCATTGTCGGCACGCATCGAGGCCATCGCGGCCGAGCAGCAGCAACGCGACGAGGCGCGCTGGTCGCGGCGCCTGCGCCGCCTGTTATCGGGGAAATGACAGGAACGGCGTGCCGTGAATGCACGGGCGAGGGAGCCGGCGACAGCGTGGGGGCGGCCGGCAAGGGATTACGTTTCGAGCAGGTGGGGATATGGCTAACGCCTCGTATTGGGACAAATTCGTGCTGGGCATGCGATTTCTCTATCGCATCATCCCGCTCGACGAACGCACGAAGCTGCGCCACACGTACTGGCTGGCGTATCGCTTTCCGGCGCTGCGCCAGGTCGTGCGCACGGCCGAGCAGCAGGTACTGGTCGAACTCGATCTCGTGCCGGTGCCGATCGGCAACGCGATGGCGCCCGGTGCCGACGTCGTCGCAGTCAGCGCGCAGAACGCCGGCATCGTCGAGTGCGGCGCCACGAAGACCGCGGCCGAGATCGCGCCGCTGCGCCTGGGCGCGGGCCAGCCGCGGGCGCGCCGCGTGCACGCCGGCACGCGCGCGATCGGCTACAAGGGGCTGCGCGACGAGCCGATGACGCAGGCGCCGCCGGTCACGCTGCTCGCGTTCTACCTGCCGCAGTTCCACCCGATTCCGGAAAACGACGCCTGGTGGGGCAAGGGCTTCACCGAGTGGACCAATGTCGGCCGCGCGCTGCCGCAGGTCGAAGGCCAGTACCAGCCGCACCTGCCCGGCGAGCTCGGCTATTACGACCTGCGCGTGCCCGACGTGCAGCGGCGCCAGATCGAGCTGGCCCGGCGCTACGGCGTCGGCGGCTTCTGTTTCTACTTCTACTGGTTCGCCGGCAAGCGGCTGCTCGAAGCGCCGCTGCTGCAGTATCTCGAGGACCCGTCGCTCGATCTGCCGTTCTGCCTGTGCTGGGCGAACGAGAACTGGACGCGGCGCTGGGACGGCTATGAAAGCGACGTGCTGATCGCGCAGGACTATTCGGCCGAGGACGACCTCGCGTTCATCGACCATGTCGCGCGCTACATGCGCGATCCGCGCTACGTGCGCGTCGACGGCCGCCCGGTGCTGCTGGTCTACCGCCCGAGCCTGCTGCCCGATCCGCGCGCGACCGCGCAGCGCTGGCGCGCGCGCTGCCGCGAACTCGGCATCGGCGAGATCCACCTGTGCCTGACGAGCGCGTTCGACCGTCTCGATCCGTCGACGATCGGCTTCGACGCGATGGTCGAATTTCCGCCGAACAACACCGCGCCGCCGCTCGTGACCGACCGCGTGCGCAAGCTGAATCCGGAATTCTCCGGCAATGTATACGACTGGAGCTGCTTCCCGGAGCGCAGCCGCAACTACGCCGATCCGGGCTGCGTGTTCTATCGCGGCGTGAATCCGGGCTGGGACAACGAAGCGCGCAAGCCCGGCGTCAGCAACATCTTCGTCAACGCGACGCCGCGCGGCTACGAGGAATGGCTCGCGAACGCGATGCGCGACACGATCGCGCGCTTCTCGCGCCGAGACCAGCGCCTCGTGTTCATCAATGCCTGGAACGAATGGGCCGAGGGCGCGCACCTCGAACCCGACGTGCGCCTGGGCTATGCCTGGCTCGACGCGACGCGGCGCGCGATCGAACGCGTCAACGCGCCGGCGGCCCTGCCGCTGCAGCGCGTCTGCGTCGTCGTCCACGCCTACTACCCCGAGCTGCTCGACGAGATCGTCGAGATGCTCGGGCACTGGACCGTCGCGTACCGCCTGATCGTGACGACCGTGCCCGAGCGCGAGGCCGACGTGCGCGATCGCCTGCGTCACGCGCGCGTCGACGGCGAATGCCGCGTGTTCGAGAACCGCGGCCGCGACGTGCTGCCGTTCCTGCGCGTCGCGAACGAACTCGCCGATGCCGGCGAGGAACTCATCGTGAAGCTGCACACCAAGCGCTCGCTGCATCGCGCCGACGGCGACATCTGGCGCCGCGACCTGCTGACGAAGCTGATCGCGCCGGACAACGTCCGCCGCATCCACGAGGCGTTCCGCAGTCGCGCCGATCTCGGCATGGTCGCGCCGGAAGGCCACATCCTGCCGATGAACTTCTACTGGGGCTCGAACCAGGAGAGCGTGTACTACCTGTGCCGGCTCATGGGCGTCGCGCACGCCGATCCGGGCCGCGACGTGTTCGCCGCGGGCTCGATGTTCTGGGTCCACCTGCGCGCGCTGCGTCCGCTGCTCGACCTGCATCTGGACGAAGCGGAATTCGAATCGGAGAAGGGGCAGGTCGACGGCACCATGGCGCATGCGATCGAGCGCTGCTTCACGGTTTCGGTGCGCGCGGCCGGCACGTACCTCGCCGCGACCCAGGATCCGTATGTGAGCGCGCTGCCGCGCGAGGACGACTACGACTATGCCGAGTCGAGCCGGCGTGCCGTCAGTTGAAGCGGCCGCGACGCCTGCGGGAGACGTCATGAACCATTACGAGGATCTGATGCGCGACGGCTATGCCGTCGTGCCCGCGGCGATCGCGCGCGCGGCCTGCGAGCAGGCGCTCGATGCCGTCGCCGCGTTCAAGCGGCGCAATGCGGCGCTGATCGCGCCGAACGAGGACGCGCACGGCCACATGTACCGCGTGTCGAACCTGCATCTCGCGGTACCGGCGCTCGCCGAAGCGTTCGCCGCGCTGAGCGCGCCGCTCGCGGTCTGCGACCGTTTCTTCGACGCGACGACGTCGCTGTACACGAGCCTCTATTTCGAGCGCGGCTCCGAGCAGAAGATGCATCGCGACACGCCGTATTTCACGACGCGTCCGGCGGGCCGCTATCTCGGCGTCTGGCTCGCGCTCGACGACGTCGACGCGGGCAACGGACCGCTGCTCGTCGTGCCGGGCAGCCACCGCTTGCCGCCGATCGACATCGAGGCGATGGCGCGCGAACTGTTCGCCGGCACCGACGGCGGCCCGGCGGTCGCGGCGCAGGGCTGGGCGCCGTATCAGGAGGCCGTCGGGCGGCAGTGCGAAGCGCACGGCCTCGCGCCGCGCGAACTCCATGTGGCGCGCGGCGACGTCGTCATCTGGCATCCGGAGCTGTACCACGGCGGCGCGGTCCATCTGCAGCGCGAACGCAGCCGCAACAGTCTCGTCATGCACGTGACGCCGGTCGGTACGCCGGTCTATCCGATCGATGTGTTCTTCGATCCGCAGCGCGTGCTGCCCGAATCCGCCGACTGGACCTACTACGACTGCGGCGGCCGCCGGATCGTGCGCCTGGGACATGTGGATTTCTGGCACAAATTCCTCGTGCCGGTCGAAGACTTCGCCTGAGCGGGTGCGCCCGGCGCGGCGCGCCCGCTATCATCCCGGTTCGGCGCCGCTGCGGCGCCGCACGACATGCATCACGGCCGCGGCCGCAGGAGCGCACATGCTGACCTGGTTCGACAATCATGTGGATTTCCTGCGCGACGTCGACGCGCTCGACGCGCGCCGCCGGGCCGGCGAGGCGCACATCGCGACGCAGGACCAGGTTCCGGGCTACTGCGCGGTCTGCGATGCGATGACGACGTTCTCGGTACGCGCCGGCGCGTTCTACGACAACAGCCCGAACCTGCGCGAAGGACTGATCTGCCGCCGCTGCGGCCTGTCCAACCGCAACCGGCTCATCTACACCGCGCTGCGCGCGCGCGCCGCCGAGCTGCCGCAGTCCGACGTGGCGCTGCTCGAATTCCTGACGCCGCTGTCCGTCGCCCTGCGCCGCCAGGTGCCGCAGCTCGTCGGATCCGAATACATCAGCGACAAGCACCAGTCCGGGCAGGTCTATCCGTATCACGGCCATCCGGTGCGGCACGAGTCGATCACGCAATTGTCCTACGCCGATGCGAGCCTCGACCTGATCGGCCACTGCGACGTGCTCGAACACGTCTACGACTATCGCGCCGCGCTGCGCGAAGTGCGCCGCGTACTGCGGCCCGGCGGTCAGATGATCTGCACCGTGCCGTTCTTCATGACGCGGCACGAGGAAGCCGTCCTCGCGCGTCCGCGCGACGACGGCAGCATCGAATTCTTCGGCAAGCCCGAATACCACGGCGACGGCCTGCGTCCCGAAGGCATCCTCACCTGGCACCACTTCGGCTGGAACCTGCTCGCCGATGCCCGCGCGGCCGGGTTTTCGAGCGCCCAGATCGGACTCGACTTCGACCTGTTCAGCGGCTTTGCGACGAACAATCACCCGAGCCGCGACTATGGACTGATGTATCCGCTGCTGCTGCGCACGATCGCGTGAACGCGCGCAGCCGGCGGGCGAGGTTGTGGATCAGCGACGGCGAAGAATGAACAGCGCCTGGTCGTACTCGGCATTGCGGTCGGCGATCGCGCGCCGGGCACTGCCGGGCTGCGGCGTCTCCGAAGCCATGACGAGCTCGAAGTCGCGCGAGTACTCGCGCTCGATGTAGCTGCGCGGAATGAACGACTCGCCGTAGTAGCTGCTGTCGCGCACGCCGCCGCCGCCGGTGGCCGTGTGCACGAACTCGCCGGCGCGAAAACGGCGCCGCGCATCCTCCCAGTCGGCGAACAGCGTGCGCAGCACGCGCATGTGTCCGACCGGCGTGTCTGCCGGAATCTGGCTGCAGAAGTCGATGAACCACTCGCTGCGCGTCGTGAACGCGAACAGTCCGCCCGGCTTGAGAACCCGCGCGAACTCGTCGATCCACTGCCGGCATGCCGCCTCGGAGAGATGCGAGAAGACGGAGAATGCGGTCACGAGATTCACGCTGCCGGAGGCGAGGCGGCTGGGTGGCATCGGCGTGCAGACGTGGAAAATGTCCGCACCGAAAAGCTGGTTCGACAGCGCGACGAACTGCGGGTCGACATCGAGGCCCGAGATGTTGGCGAGGCGCGTCTCGCGCAGGAAGAATCGCGTGATGCGGCCCCAGCCGCTGCCGAAGTCGACGACACGCCAGTCGGGCGTCGCCTTGGCGCCGATGCGATCCATCGTGTCCACGATGTCGGCATGGAATGCCGCGGCCGGCGCGAGCGCAGCGGCGCCGGAGAGCCCCGTCGTGCTCGCCTGGAGATCGGCGGGGGGAAATCGCGGAAGCGGATCGCCGAACGGCGATCGCAAGCTAGCGTTTTCGATGCTGGAGGTGAGCTGATCCAGCCATGTTGCAGCGTCGGGCTTGGTTTCCATGTCGGCAGCGACTCGCGTTCGGGAAGGAGGACGGGTCGACTTGGCTGGCAACGCAGCGGGTCGACGCCGAAAAAATACCGCCCCGAATTGTCGCGCTGCCGCATCACAGCGGTTCGATACGATCCTCACGTTTCGGCGCAATCGCGCCGATCGAAAAAAACGGGACGTCCCGCGGCCGTTGCCGCCTCACTCGAAGCCGTCGGCGAAGATCAGGTCGGCAATGACCTGGATTGCGTTCGTGCTCGTCGCGCCGCCTTCGCGCGTGACGAGGATGCCGCGCACCGTATGCGATGCCGACACCGGTCCGATGCCGAGGCTCCCTGACGGTACCGCAGGCGTGTCGATCTTCTGGTCGAAGCCGATGCCGAGGAAATTGCCGGCGAGCGTGGTCCAGCTCAGCGTATAGCTGCCGCCCGGAGCGATCTTTCGCGGCCGTGCCGTGGCGGACAGCGCCGGCGCC
The DNA here is from genome assembly GCA_946480705.1 of uncultured Lysobacteraceae bacterium. The sequence goes on from CAMLLF010000115.1 coordinate 6,861, forward strand.
GCGCCGGCGTTGAGCGTCGCGTTGCGCTGCACGGCGCCGGCCTGCAGCATGTGGATGCCCGGCGTCGCGGGCAGCAGCACCGTATTGCCGGTCAGCTGGCTGCCGTTGAGCGTCGCGGTCGAACCGCTCCATGCGGCGGCGACGTAGGCCAGCGTCGGCGGTGCGGCGTCGCCGACGGCGCTCGTCGGCAGCGTGGCCGACGGCGCGGCGAGCAGCGCGGCGACGACCGGCGCGGCGCCGGGTACCGTGTTCGCGACCGGCGCCTTCGGTACGCCGTGCAGCACCAGCGCATTCATCTGCGCGACGCTCGTCGCGGCCGGCGCCTGCGATGTCGCATAGGTGCCGGCACCGCCCGGAAAGATCTGGTTGTTCGAATACTGCATCACGTTGACCGGCGAACTGCTGGGGTCGTAGTCGAGCAGCGCGACGGCGCCCGGGTTGTTACTGATGATCGAATTGCGCACCACGCCGCTGACGTTGGCGGCAGGAACCGGTCCGTTCGGACCTTCCGGTGCCGAGTAGATCGCCGTGCCGCCCCAGATCGAGCCGCCGGTCAGCGTGTTCTCGACGATGCGGCTGTCGTCGGCGTTGAACTCCGATCCCTGCACGAGGATCGCGCCGCCGACAAAGCCCGCGCGCGACTTCGCGATCGTCGTGCGCAGCAGGTTCGTGACCGAGTAATTGAAGCTTGCCAGCGCGCCGCCGGTGCCGGAGTTCGCGGCCACGGGCACGGCTTCGTTGCCGATGAACAGCGAGTCAGTGATGTTGAGCCGCGTCATGAACGAAATGATCGCGCCGCCGATGCTGCCGCCGCTGTTCTCGCGCACGGTGCAGTCGGCGAACACGCTGTTCGTGATGTCGACGACCGAGCGGTTCGAGTCGATCGTGCCCATCTGCGGAATGCCGTTGGCGCCGAACGCGCGCGAGCCGTCGCCGGCGACGTACAGACAGCCGCCGAAACGGCCGTTCGTCGTCTGCGTGCCGGTGCGTCCCTGGACGAGCGAATCGCGCAGCGTCAGCGTCGCGCTCGGGCGGTTGAACGGATCGCTGGCCTCCTGGTCCTGCGAGACGAGCAGAATCGCGCCGCCGGAGGCCTCGCCGAGGTGCGCGGTGCCGGTCGCCGTGTTGCCCTGGAACGTGCCGTTGTAGACCTCGAGTGCGGAACGGTAGGCCGCGAGCGCGCCGCCCTGCGTCGATGAATTATTGAAGAAACGCGTGTAGTGGAAAATGATGCGCGCATAGTCCTCGCCCTGCACGGCGCCGCCCTGGGTGGTCGTGTCGCTGCTGGTGCCCGGGTCGCGCCGCGCAAGGTTGTTCGCGAACGTCGAATTGGCGACGACGATGTCGGTCGACGGAGTCGCCAGTCCGGTCCAGGTTCCGTAGCTGTAGATCGCACCGCCGGAAAAGGCCGCCTGGTTGCCGTCGAAGCGCGAATGGGTCACGCGCAGCGTCGAATTCAGCACGAACATCGCACCGCCGACCGCGTTCGCGGAATGGCCCGGCAGATTCGTGCGATTGTTCAGGAAGCTCGAATTGTGGATATAGACGATGGCGCCGTTGCCGGCGCCCATCGCGCCGCCCTGCAGGCGTGCGCTGTTCGCGCTGAAGGTCGAATCGATGAAGAACGCGCGCGCCGACTGGGCGAGCACGGCGCCGCCGCCGCCGCCGGTCGAGACGGCATTGTTGTTTTCGAACGTGCAGCCGACGAAGGTCGCGTCGGATTCCACCAGCGATACCGCGCCGGCGACGTTGTCCGTGTTCGAGCGGCCGTTGGCGAAGCGCAGCCGCTCGAACACGACCGGCCGGCCGTTCGCGCGCGCCAGATTCGTGAACCGCAGGATCTCGGTCGCGTTCGCGCCGTTCAGCGTGACGGTCGCGCCGGCCGCCGCGCGTATCGTGAATCGCTTGGTCTGGTTTTCGATGCGGAAACCGCCGGCCGGCGCGTTGTAGGTGCCGTTCGCGATCTCGATCACGCCGCCGTCGGCAACGCTGTTGATGGCCTGCTGCACAGTGCCCTGCGAGGGCACGAAGAACTGCGATTGCGCGAGCGCCGGGGCCGACGCCAAGGAGGCCAGCGTACCGAGCAGCAGCAGCGATTTGATCGACTTCACGAAAACACCTTGCACGAACGGATTGACCGGCCGGGCCTGCTTTCGCCGCAGACGGAGCCTGGA
>CAMLLF010000116.1 GCA_946480705.1 uncultured Lysobacteraceae bacterium
CGATCAAGTTCCTGCAGGTCGAGGACGAGTCGGTGCGGAAGGCGGTGCTGTCGGAGCTCGAGCAGGTGCAATGGTTCGCGCAGATCGACCACCCGAACGTCGCGCGCATCCTCATGAGCGGCTACGCCGATCTCGCGGCGATCGTCAGCGCGATCAACCAGGCGAACATCTTCCGCTTCATTCCCAAGCCCTGGGACGACAACGACATGCGCATGGCTGTCGTCCAGGCGCTGCACTACCGCGCGATCATTCTCGAAAACCAGCGCCTCGCCGATCTCGTGCGCGAGCAGCGCGGCCAGCTCGACCGGCAACAGTCGGAACTGCGCCGGCTCGAACAGGAACACCCGGGTATCACGCGCATCGACCGCGACGAGACCGGCGCGATCTTCATCGACGAGGATGACCTGTAGCCAGAAGTCGGGAATCGTCAGAGCAAAGCACGGCCGCCGCCTCTGAAGCATTCCCCGCTCCGCTCCGACGATTCCCGACTCCCGTCCTGCCATGGCCCCCGCCGGACCCGCTTCGCGTTGTCGAGGGTATCTCCGGATTTCAGGGGCCTCCCCATGATGCTTCGCATTGCCGCGCTCGCCTGCTTTGCGCTGATTCCGATCGCGCAGGCCGCCACGATCACCGTCGATACCTCGTCCGATCAGTTCGGTGAGGACACTGAAAAATGCGGCCTGCGCGAAGCGCTGCAGGCCGCCGTCACCGACGCCGCGTTCGGCGGCTGCCCGGCCGGCAGCGCGCTGCTCGATACCGTCGAGCTCGCCGGTTCGACTTACCGCCTCACGCGCGCCGGAGCCGGCGAGGACGCCAACGCGACCGGCGATCTCGACGTTTCGGGTGACAGCATCGTCATCATTCAGGGGCTCGGTGCGCATCGCACGCGCATCGACGGCAACGGGCTCGACCGCGTCATGGACATCGCCGCGAGCGCGGAACTCGAGGTGTATCTGCTCGACCTCACCATCACGGGCGGCGACTCCGGCAATACCGACGGCGGCGGCGTGCGCATGCGCGGGGAGCGGCTGATCGTGCGCCGCAGCCATATCACGGACAATGTCGGCCGGGTCGGCGGCGGCGTGTACTCGACCTCGGGCGCCGACGACGTGCAGGTCGTCGAAAGCGCTGTGACGCGCAACATCGCGAACGGCCTCGGCGGCGGCATCCACAGCGCAGGCGGTCTGACGCTCATCAACGCGACGATCAGCGAGAACCTGTCCACGTCGAACGGCGGCGGGCTTTCCTCTTCGGGAACGGCGCGCATCAAAAGCACGACGATCGCGTTCAATTCGGCCGACTCGTACGGCGGCGCCTTCCTGTCGGCCGGCAGCGCGTCGATCGACAATTCGCTGTTCGCCAACAACCGGCAGAGTACGAATTTCAACGACGACGCCGCCAACCTGCGCTGCTCGATGACGGTATCGAGCGGCGGCTACAACTCATACATGAGCCGCGACTGCCCGTTCACGCCGTTCCGCACCAGCGACCGCCGCGAAGACCCGCGACTGGGCACGCTCGTCGACGCCGGCCGCGGCACGCCGGTGCATCTGCTCATGAAAAGCAGCCCCGCCATCGACTCCGGCGCGCCGCCGCCGTCCGACGGCGGCGACGAGCGCTGCACCTCGACCGACCAGCGCGGCGTCACGCGCCTGACCTGCGACCGCGGCGCGTTCGAGCTGCGCTACACCTTCGTCGTGACCGACACTGCCGATGCGGCGGATGCCAACGTCGGCAACAGCGTCTGCCAGAGCACGCTGGGCGGATGCACCCTGCGCGCCGCGATCCAGGAAGCCGGCGCGAGCGACCAGCTCGCCGTCATCGACGTGCGCGACGGCGTCTACGAACTCAATATTCCGGGCGCGGAGGAAGACCTCGGCGCAACCGGCGACCTCGATCTCCACGGCGTGAACAAGGCGGCGCGCGTGCTCGTCGGCAGCGGCGCCGACCGGGTCATCATCCGCAGCACGACCGACGACCGCGTGTTCGACACGTCCAGCAGCTCGGCGCAGAGCGTTCCTGTCGGCCTGTTCGGCCTGCGGATCACCGGCGGCGACCACACATCGACGTCGAGTGGAGTCACCGGCGGCGGCGGCATGCGCCTGCGCGCGGTCGGCGAAACGACGCTCGACCAGGTGTGGTTCGACCGCAATCGCACGACCGGATATGGCGGCGGCCTGCACTTCATCGACTCGTCGCAAGCCGTTGGCCGCATCACCCGCAGCGCATTCACGCGCAACGAGAGCGTCGAGGACGGCGGCGGCGCGCTGATGTCGCAGGGGGATCCGCTGACCGTCAGCAACGTGCTGTTCGCCGACAACATCAGCGGCGGCAGCGGCGCCGGCGTGAGCTTTTCCAATTCCAACACCGCGGAACTGGCCTATTCGACGATCACGCGCAACCGCTCGCTCACGCGCGGCGGCGGCTTCGAGGGCGACGGTGCCGCGGTGCTGACGGGCGTCGTCTCCAGCGGCAACAGCGACGCCGGCGGTCCGACGTATCCGGACTGCAGCATGGGCACCGGGGCCAGCATTCCGTCCGGCGGCTACAACGTCATCGGCGTCGCCGGTACCGGCGGTTGCCTCATGTCGGGCGATACGACCGGCAATCAGATCGGCGTGGCCGCGCCGCTGTCGGTGGTGGCGATGGCGGGGGGCAAGCTGCCTTATGTGGGCGCACAGCCGGGCAACCCCGCGCTCGAAAGCATTCCGCGCGACGATTGCATGCTCGCCGACGCGCGCTTCGAAATGACGGACATGCACGGGCACGAAAGACCCGGCCCGGAGTCGTCCACCTGTACGGCGGGCGCCGTCGAAGGCCTGTCCGACCTCGTGTTCGCCGATGCGTTCGGCGTCGAGTACGCGGGCGAGTGACCTGGCGCAGCCACGTCAGCGCGACGACGCGATGCGGAACGCCTCGCGCACCATGCGGCGGAGCTCCTCGTCATCCCAGGGCTTGGCCACGTACCGATACACCGCGCCGCGGTTGATCGCTTCGGTCAGCGAGGCGAAGTCGCTGTAGCCGCTGAGGATCAGGCGCACCGTGTCGGGATACAGATCCTTGACGCGGCTCAGGAATTCCGTGCCGCTGATGTCGGGCATGCGCTGGTCGGAAATGATGACCTGCACGGGCTGCGCGGCGAGGATCTCGAACGCCTGCTGCGCGTTGGTCGCCGTCTCGATGTTGTAGCCGTCGCGCCGCAGCAGGCGCACGAGCGCGCGCAGCACGTTTTCTTCGTCGTCGAGCAGCAGCAGCGTCTCCGTACTGTGGGATTTCTCGAGTTCGCCGTCGCTGTCCTGGCGCAGATAGCGCCGGCGGAGCACTTCGAAGGTCTGCGCCTCGGGCATCGGCACGCAGAAATAGTTGCCCTGGAACTGATCGCATTCGCTGCGTCGCAGAAACGCCGCCTGTCCGATCGTCTCGACGCCCTCGGCGCTGACCGTCATGCCGAGCTGATGGCCCAGCGCGATGACCGCGCGGCAGATGCCCGCCGAACCGGGGTCGGTGATGATGTCGCGCACGAACGACTGATCGATCTTGAGCTTGTCGATCGGAAAGCGCCGCAGGTAGTTCAGGCTCGAATAGCCCGAACCGAAATCGTCGAGCGACAGGCTGACGCCGAGCGCTTTCAGCGAGCGCATCGCGACGATGACGCGCTCGACATGGGCCATGACCATGGATTCGGTCAGCTCGAGTTCGAGGTAGCGCGGCGGCAGGCGCGACGCGTCGAGCGCACGCTGCACGCGCTCGAGAAAGTCGGGGCGCTGCAATTGCAGCGCCGAGACGTTGATGGCGACCGTGAAATCGGCAAGCCCGTTGTCGAGCCATTCGCGCGCCTTGCGGCAGGCGGTTTCGAGCACCCACTGGCCGAGCTCGACGATGATGCCGAGTTCCTCGGCGACCGGAATGAAACGCCCGGGCGGCAGCAGCCCGTGCTGCGGGCTGTTCCAGCGCACGAGCGCCTCGACGCCGCGCACCTGCCAGTCGTGCGCGCCGATCTGCGGCTGGAAATGCAGAACGAGTTCCTCGTTCGCGATCGCATCGCGCAGTCCTGCCCCGAGTTCGCGCCGGTCCTTGAGCGCCTGCGCCTGCTCGTTGGAGAACGACGCGACCGTGTTGCGGCCCTCGTCCTTGGCCTTGATCATCGCGGCTTCCGACTGCTGGATCAGCTCGCCGGCCGTCGTGCCGTTTTCCGGGAAGCAGCTGACGCCGACACTGCAGGTCAGGAACACCTGCTGTTGGCCGAGGCTGATCGGACGCTCGATCATGAGCCGCAGCGATTCTCCGAGCTCCTGCTGATCGATGCCGTCATGTTCGTCGGCGCGCACGATCAGGAATTCGTCGCCCGAGATGCGCGCGACCGTGCCGCGTTCGTGCACCGCGTTGAGCAGGCGCTCGGCGACGGTGTGCAGCACCTGATCGCCGATCGCATGGCCGCGCGTGTCGTTGATCAGATGGAAGCGGTCGAGATCGAGATAGAACACGCTGACGCGGCTGCCGCGCAGCGCCGCTGCGGCGAGCGCCGCGGCGAGGTAGGCCTCGACCTGCTCGACGCGCGGCAGACCGGTGACCGCGTCGTGGCTCGCGAAGTGCGCGAGCTCGTTCTCGTAGCGGCGCCGCTCGGTGATGTCGCGCGCGACCGCGAAGATGCGCCGGTCCGGCGTCAGCGACGCCGTCCATTCGAGCCAGTGCTCGCCGCCGCCGGCATCGACCCAGCGATTGACGAAGCCGTCGACCGAGCCCAGCGTCATCAGCTGCGACATCACCGTCTCGGTCGAACCGATGTCGTCGGGATGCACGAACGCGCGCCAGTCCTGCATCGCGATTTCCTCGGCGCTGCGGCCGACGAGCCGCGTCGTCGCGGCATTGAACTGCGACAGCCGCCCCTGCGTGTCGACGATCACGAACAGCTCGAGCGACAGTGCGAAGAAGCGGTCGCGTTCGAGCTGCGCCTGTTCGGCGCGCAGCCGCTCGCTGACGTCGCGGAACACGACGACGGCGCCGGTCGTGCGGTCGTCGAGATGCAGCGGCGAGGCGACGAGTTCGACCGGAATGCGCCGGCCGTCGCGCGCGATGAAGTCGCGGCTGTCGGCCATGCGGCTGTCGAGCTGCATGGCATGCATCGCGGGCGCGGTGCTGTCGGCGTCGGGCACGGCAAAGCGGCTCTCGACGATGCCGTCCTGCAGCTCGTCGGGATGCCAGCCCAGCAGGTCGCTCGCGGCGCGGTTCATGAACGTGAGGCGGCCGTCGCGGTCGATCGCATAGAGCCCTTCGCCGATGCTCGCGGTCATCGCGCGCACGAACGCGAGCTGATGCGCCATGCCGCGTTCCGCTTCGCGCAGGTCGCGCTGCAGCCAGATGCGCTGGACATTGCTGACCGCGATGCGCGCGAACTGCAGCTGCAGCACCGCGTCGTCGTCGTCGAATGCGCCGTCGTGCCGGCTGAACCATTCGAGCGTGCCGATCTCGACGTCGTCGTCGCCGCGCAGGCTCATGCCGAGCCAGTGGCCGCGCACCTGGTCGGAGGCCCAGTGCGCGCGCTGCGGTTCCAGCAGATCGCGCGCCCGCGCGCGCAGCGACAACGGCAGGTGCCGCGCGTGTTCCGCAAAGTCGGGCTGGGTCAGAACGACGAGCGCTTCGCGCGCGCCCGGCAGCGGAGCTGCCGTCGAGCGCAGGCTCAGGCGCACGAAATCGGCCTGGGCGACAGTCAGCATCGAACGCGCGAGCTGCAGCGCCAGACCGTCGACGCTGTCGATCGCCGCGCTGTCGATCGCGATCGCGCTGAGTTCGAGCAACTGGTCGCGGCGCGACAGCGACTGTTCGTAGGTGCGCCGCAGCGCGCGCTCCGAAGCGCGCAGCCGCGTGACGTCATGGGCAATGACGAACAGCCCGCGGCTGCGCGCCGCGCCGCGCGGCGGCACGAGGATCAGCTCGAGTTCGCGTGCGCGCGCGCCGTCCAGGCGCGGCGCCTGCGCTTCCATCGACTGGGCGATCCCGCGCAGCACCGACGGCAGCCGCAGCGCGAGCGCGGCCTGCGTCTGTTCGTCGAACAGGCTCGCGACCGGTTCGTCGACGAGTTCCTCGCCGCTGCGTCCGAACAACTGGTGAGCTACCGCGTTCGCGCTCTGGATGCGGCCGTCGGGATCGATGTGCAGCACGGCGTCGGGGTGGTTGTCGAGCAGCGAACGGTAGAGCTCGCGTCCCTGCGCAACCCGCACGAGCGCCGAATCGCGCTGGAAGATCAGCTCGGCGATCGTCGCGCCGACGCGCAGCAGCGACGCGCCGGCCGCGTCGATATCGGCACCGTTCCCGGCCAGCATGTGCAGCTCGCCGATGCGCTGTCCGTCGACGTCGTGCAGCGGCTCGGTCCAGCAGTCCGGTCCCGGCACCCAGGCAGAGTCGTCGCTGCCGCCGACGGCCCGGACCATGCTCCCGCCGCCTTCGCAGGCCTCGGCCGACTTCATCGCGTCGCCGCGTTCGCTCCAGCGGAATACTTCACCGTCGACCCGCACCGAGAGGGCGATCGCAGCGCCCGGAAACTGCAGCCTCAACAGTTCGACGAGCTCGCCGACCATGCGTTCGCGCGGCGCGCCGCTTGCGAGCAGATGCAACAGCTCGCTCTGCCGGCGCAGCCATTGCGTGCCGTGTTTCAGTCGAATCGAATCGGGCATGCTGGCGATTGTCCCGCTGTGCGACAAAAGCGCGCCATGCGAACGACTATACACGTTCAGGGTGGTGTTTCGGCGCGCGATTCCGGCGTCGATTGCATGACGTCGCGCAGCGTCGTCTGCAGCCGCGCATGCACCTGTACGAACGAGCGCCAGAGGAACGCGGCGAGCGCGGCCGCAACGAGCAGCAGCAGCACGAGTACGCCGAGCGACGGCAGGATTGCCGAGCCCAGCGCCATGACGAGCACGGCCAGAATGACGAGCACGGCCAGCGGAATCATCTTGCCGAGGACGCGGCGCAGCGCGTAGGTGCGCGCGCCGGCCACGCCGTCCCGGATGCCGAGCTCGGCCAGCACCATGCCGAGCGCGTCGGCCTTGCGATAGGCCGCGATGAGCATCGGCATCGACACGAACAGTGCGAGCGACCAGAGCAGGCTGCGCCGCAGGGTCTCGCCGGCGGTCCACTGCGGCAGCCATTCGAGCATGCGCGGCTTGAGCCACGCCGCACCGAGGAACACGGCGGCCACGAGCGCCATGTTGATCGCGATGTGCAGCACGAGCCTTCGCAGCATCTGCGCGATCGCGGCGTTGTCTTCCTCGGGCCGCAGCCCCGCGATCCAGTGCTGGTAGGCGATCATCAGCGCGCGAACCTTGCGCGGCAGCAGTGCGTCGGTGCGCTCGGCGATACGGTCCGACGAGCGCATCAGGTACGGCGTGACGAACGCGGTCGACACCGACGCGGCAACTGCGATCGGATAGAGGAAATCGCTGGTCACGCCGCTCGCGAGCCCGACGCCGGCGATCACGAATGAAAATTCGCCGATCTGCGCGAGCCCGAGCCCGGCGCGCAGCGCCGTGCGGCCGTCGTTGCCGGCGATCACGCCGCCGAACGTGACCGCGAGCGTCTTGCCGACGATGACCGCGGCCGTGACGAGCGCGATCGGGACGATGTAGCGGATCAGCAGGTCCGGGTCGATCAGCATGCCGATCGCGACGAAGAACAGCGCGCCGAACATGTCGCGTACCGGCTCGATCAGATGCTCGACGCGCTTGACCGACTTGGCTTCGGCAACGATCGCGCCGGCGACGAAGCCGCCGAGTGCAACGCTGAAGCCGGCCGCTTCGGCAAGCAGCGCGGCGCCGAAGCAGATGCCGAGCGAGGTGACCAGCAGCATTTCGCTGCGGCCCGACGCGGCCACGTGGTCGACCAGCCGCGGCAGCAGCAGCAGGCCGAGCACGAGCGCCACGACGATGAACAGGCCGAGCCGGCCGAGCGTGGCCAGCGCCCGTCCGGGCTCGACCGCGCCGCTGATCGCGATGCCCGAGAGGACTGCAATCAGCACGATCGCGAAGATATCCTCGATGACGAGGATTCCGAACACGAGGCGCGCGAAGCGTTCCTGCTTCTGCCCGGCCTCATGCAGCGCGCGCAGCACGAGCATGGTCGAGGAAATCGCCATCATCGCGCCGAGGAACAGCGCATCCATCGTGCGCCAGCCGAACCAGCGTCCGAGTTCGTAGCCCGCCCAGAGCATCAGCATGACTTCCACGCCGGTCGCGATCAGTGCGGCGACGCCGACTTCGCGCAGTCGGCGCAGGCTGAATTCCAGGCCGAGCGAGAACATCAGCAGCACCACGCCGAGGTCGGCGAAGCTGCGGATCGTCTCCTCGCTGGTGATCAGCGCGAACGGCGGCGTGTGAGGCCCAATGAGCACGCCGGCCAGGATGTAACCCAGCACGACGGGCTGTCGCAGGCGATGAAAGATCAGAGTCGTGCACCCGGCGACGACCATGATGACCGCGAGGTCTTTGAGGAATTCGATTCCGTGCATGCGATCGTATTACCGTGCCGCACGCCGCGCCGGCAAGAGCGGCGCCGTGTGCGGACACCGCAAAAAAAATTTCATCGAAGGGGTTGACGCTGAAGGGCTCGCTCCCTAAGATTCCGCTCCTCTCGACGGGGGGCTATAGCTCAGCTGGGAGAGCGCTACAATGGCATTGTAGAGGTCGTCGGTTCGATCCCGACTAGCTCCACCACCCGTCAAGCGAAAGTGCGGTACGCGGTAAAAAACAAATAACGCGTTTCGAAGGTTACGTCCCCATCGTCTAGAGGCCTAGGACATTACCCTTTCACGGTAGCGACCGGGGTTCGAATCCCCGTGGGGACGCCAATCAAAAAGGAACGCAGGATGCGTTCCGCTCCAAAGTGAAAGTTGGAGCAAAAGCAACAAAAGGAAGTGTTGAGTGTCAATGGAGTGGTAGTTCAGTCGGTTAGAATATCGGCCTGTCACGCCGAGGGTCGCGGG
>CAMLLF010000117.1 GCA_946480705.1 uncultured Lysobacteraceae bacterium
AACAGCGAGATCCACGTCCCGCAGTACCGGCGTCAGCTCGACCGAGGCTCGTCCCGCGAGCAGGCCGAGCAGCGCGCGCAACCGGTCGCTGCGGCGAAAAACGCGCGGGTAGCTTTTGCCGAGTCCCTGTGCGCGGACCAGGACGTTCACAGAAAATCCTCGAAATGCCGCTGCAGGCGCCGGAATGTGAACAGGCCGGCGGACAGCGCGAGCGCGACCGCGGTCACGCTGACTGCGAGCGCGACCATGCCCGGCGGTGGCGTCCCGAGCAGCGCGTAGCGCAGGTACTCGGCGAAGCCCGTCATCGGATTCGCGTCGAACCACGGCCGTACGGTTTCGGGCATGACGTAGCGTCCGTAGAACACCGGCGACAGGAACATCCAGAGCATGAGCAGCTGCGGCAGTGCCGGCGCGATGTCGCGGACGAATACCTGCAGCGCCGACAGCAGCAGCGCCAGTCCGAGCGCGAACAGGAACAGCAGCGCGAGCGCAGGCAGCATCAGGATCAGGCCTGACGGCGCGATACCCGCACCGACGATCAGCAGGATCAGCAACAGGCCGAGGTAGCCGATGCCGTGTATCGCGAACGATGCGATGACCGGCGCGAACACGAGTGCCGCCCGCGGCAGCGCGACCTTGCCGATCAGGCTCGCGTTGTCCTGAATCGCCGTCGTCGCACGACTGACGGCTTCGGCGAATGCGGTCCAGGGCCAGAGCACGACGACGAGAAACGGCACGTAGCCCGGCGCGTCGGCACCGGGCAGGCGCTGCCGAAAAATGTATCCGAATACAAACGTGTAAACTGCCAGCTGCACGAGCGGCTGCAGCAGCGCCCAGGCACCGCCGCTGAAGCTGCCGAGATACCGATTGCGCAGATCGCGGCGTGCGAGCTGCAGCGCCAGCCCCAGAGTCGGGACCAGACGGGCGGCGAATGACGTCGTCACGAGGCCCGGCGGCGGCGCGGCGATAGCGCGGCCCGCGCGACGCAGCGTCGCGCGGGCCTTGCGATCATGGCTGTTTGACCGGTTCGCTGGCCGCCGGACCGGCCGGCGGCTCTTCGATCTTGCCGTAGCGCTCGCGCAGCGTCGCGAGCACTTCCGGCTGCGGATTCATCGTTTCGTTGCGCAGGCCGTCGATCTTCTCGCGGATCCTTGCTTCCATCCACTCGGCCTGGAGGCGCGAAATGATCGATTCGCGAACCTTCTCGTAGGGCTGCAGCTGTTCGGGCGCGGTGCTGACGAGTTTGAGAATGTGATAGCCGAACACCGTGCGGACCGGCGGCGAGATGTCGCCGATGTTTTCGAGTCTGCGCGCGGCGTCGGCGAACGGCGCGACGAAGCTTTCCGACGCGGCGTTCTCGATGAGGCCATGATTGTCTTTCTTGCTCTGGTCGTCGGACAGCGATTCGACGAGGCTGTCGAACTGCGACGGATCCTTCGCAAGCTTCGCCGCGGTCTCGTTCGCGAGCGCGGCCGCCTGATCCGGTGTACGCGACTTGATGTCGAACAGGATGTGCTTGACGTCGTAGCGCTTGGGAATCGTGTACTTCTTCTTGTTCGCCAGATAGTCCTCCTGCGCCTGCTCGGAGAAATCCGGCGCTTTCAGCGATGCGCGGAACTTTTCCATCCGCGCGCGCGACAGCGCGTTCTCGGTCGCCAGCGCGATCTGCTGCTGCACGATCGGATCCTTGTCCAGGCCGAGCTTGAGCGCCTCGTCGGCGAGCTGCTTGTCGAGCAGCATGTTGCGCAGCATGGTTTCGATGCGCTCGGGCTTGGCGACGAAGCCCTTGCGGTCGGTCTCGGGAATACGGTGCACGTAGGCATCGACGTCGCCGAGCGTGACGCGGGCAACGCCCTGAGACACGACGAGGGTGTCCGCATTCGGGGTGCCGGCCGCACCGGCGACGGCGGACGCGAGCAGTCCGGCAGCAAGTATCACGTTACGCATTGAATATCCCTAAAAAAGAAAGGGGGCGCGCCAATAGCGCGCCCTCCGAAACGAGGATTTCGATGGACCGTGACGCGGCGTGCGAGTTCCTTGCCGCGCCCGGAACGACGAACCGCGCCTGCCGGCGCGGTTCGTCGTTTCGTCAATCGATCTGATCGATGACGGTGGGCCAGCCGGTGCCCTGGATCTTCATGTTCTGGATCGTGTTGCCGCAGGTGCCCGAGCAGCCGGAATTCGTCAGCGTGCTCAGCGGAGCCTGGATGATGTTCATGTAGTAGGTTTCACCCGGCACGAGCTGGCAGGCATTCGTCGCGCTCGGCTGGTAGGCCCAGAGCAGCACGCTGTTGACCTGGCCGTTGTCGACGATGCACTTGACCGTCAGCGGCGCCTGAGCGACCTGCGAGAAATCACCGCAGGTCTTGCTGATCGTGTAGGACATGCGCAGCGTCTGGGGCTGCGTTTCCTCGAAGCGGAACTGACCGGCCATGCCAGGCGGGAAGTTCGACGGCACCGTGAACTTCAGCGCCACGTACTGATTGCGCTGGATCATGATGCGCTGGTTGATGTTCGCCGTGCCCGGGAACGGGCGGTTCGCACCGGCCGGGTTATGACCGAACACGTTTTCGAACAGCGTCAGGTCGGTATCGCGCGCGTCGAGATTGTTGTACTGAACTCGGCCAAAGGTCTGGCGCGTGATGCCCGCGTTGTTGACGCAGGTATCGCCGCCGCCGCCGCCGGTCGTGACCGCGACGTCCTGGGCCGACACGGCCGTGACGCTGGACCCGATCTTCGTGCAGCTCAGTTGGAACTTGTAGTTGCCGACCGTGGCCGGAATCGTGACCGGAACGCTCGCCCCTGCGGCGCACGCCGCCGCATTGGCACAGACATTACCGCTCAGCGGCCAGTTCGAAATGGTAGCCGGCGTGACGCTGCCCGCATAACTGCAGCTGTCGGCACTGGCCGTCCAGGTAATCGTATGCGTGGCGCCCGTTGTCGTGCTGGTCGGAATGTCTGCCGACGTGATGCCGTTCGTGATGACGGGGTCGGAAACCGGCGTCGCGGTCGGACAGTCAGCGCCCGCGAACGCGCCCGTCGCGAGCAACGCGCCGGTCGTCGGATCCATGGTCACGCCGTCGGCGTTCGTCGTGTACTCGCAGACTTTCGGTCCGCTGGGCGACGTCCAGGTGAGCCGCAGCGTCGTCTGCGCATTCGCAGAACCGGAGGCAACCGCGATCGTGAACAACAGCGCGGCGGCTGGCAGGCGCAATGCAGGCATTGACAAGTTCCAATTCAGATGAGAGCGGTCGAATTTTAGCGCCTGATCTGCCCTTGCGTGCAAACCCTTCGTTAAATCAAGTTGCAAGTGAACGGCACCAGACGCCGGCAGACCGGCGCGGGAATCGGCTAAACCAGCTGAAAACGGCCAAAATCGCCGTTCCGGCGGCCCATTGTCGGCCGCAGGCACCAGCCGCAACACAAGTTGCCTTGTATATTAAATTGCATCGCAGGGCTGCTTTGGGCGGTCGGCGCGCGCTGACCGTGGTCGCAAATGCGCGAATACGTCGGCATGGCAACGGTCAAGTTCGCCAACCAGGTACGGCAGTCGCGACGGCTCGTCGCCCCATCGCGGCCACGGCTCGAGCTTCGGACCGGCCCGTCACAAAAAAAGAGAGGGGCCCGAAGGCCCCTCTCCACTACTACTGCATCACTTACGCCTGATAGATCAGGAGCAAGCCGCCGTGCCGTTGGTGCAAGCACGCGAAGCGCGGTGACGGAACAGGCCGCTGTAGTTCGACAGCACGCCCGGGGCCACGTTGGCATTGATGTAGTTGACGGCTTCGAAGCCCGTCGCCGGCAGACCAGCGAACACGTCGCCGTCGATCGAAGCGCGGCTGAAGTGCGGCTGAGCAGCCGGGTTCATGCCGAGGCGCATCCAACCAGCAGCTGCGAACGGCTTGACGTTCGTGACCAGCTTCGAACCCAGCACGCCCGACTCGGTCGGAGCCGTGGAGACGTTCAGGAAGCTGATGACGTTCGTTTCCTTACACAGCGACGAAGCCGGCTGGCCCGGAGGCGGCGGCGAGAAGCCCGGAGCCGGACCGACCGGACGGCCTTCTTCACGATCGTACTGAGCGACTTCGATCTGGGTGCAGGACAGGCCTTCACCGTTACCAGCAGCGTCTTCACCGAAGGTGAAGCGGAACGGCTGGATCGCGCCCGGATCGCCCAGCGCAACGCCGAGGATCTGGTTGTCGACGTAGAAGCGCTTGGTCGGGAAGGTGACAACCCAGTCGGTGTTCGAGCCGACCGACGCGTCAACGTTGTACTCGTTGAACAGGTTGCTCGACATGAACACGGCCGAAACCGCGTCGATGGCGGCCGACGGCGTGCCGGTCGTGTCGTAGTCGGACTGGATCAGCTGACCAGCCGAACCGAACACGTAGGCGGTGGCGATGCCGAGACCCGTGTTGGCCTGAGCCAGCGACGGCGTCAGCGAGGACGTGTCGGAGAACAGCGGGATGATCGTGAAGCCGTCGATCGCGTCAGCGTTGTACGTGTAGAACGTACCCTGAGCGACGTTGACGACGCCGCCGGCGCCGAACAGACCGCCGGTCGGAGCCAGCAGCTGGGTGTTCAGCGGGTCGATCGCCTGGACGACGGCGCAGTTCGCCGGGGTGCCGGCGGCCGTGTGGGTCACGGCGGTGCGGAACGTACCCGGGTTCACGAGGTCGGCCATCGAGATCAGCTCGATGTGGCCTTCACGCGTACGCGAGATGTCGGTCGGGCCCGTATCTTCGTTCACGCCGGTGTAAGCGAACGGCAGGAACTCCTGGTACGGACGGCCGGTACCGAGCGAGCCGGTCCACGCGTCCTTGTTCGGCGCCGTGCAGCTCTTGTCGGTGGTGGTGACGGCGGCGCCGTCGCCAGCCAGACCGGCGTCGGACAGCGCGAACACGCTCGCGGTCCACACGTCGAATTCCGACAGGAACAGGTTGAAGTCGAGGACTTCGCGAGAGTTGTGACCCTCGAGGAAGCGGACCTTGACAGCCTTGGCAATGTTGGTGGTGTTGACCACCGACACGATCGTCTGCTGGTTCTTGTTGACGGTGTAGTACGGATAGACCAGAACCTGGCCGGTGCCATCCGGGTTCAGCTCAACGGCGTTCGCGGTGCTGGCGATGCCGGCAAAAGCGGCGAGGCCTGCGACAACCGAAGTCGTCAGATTGTTTCTCTTCATCACAACACTCCTAATGAACCACAGGGCTTTTGCATACAACCGACCATGCTCCTCAACAGCGGTTTTGGCCCGCCTTTTTTGGGCATGGTAGGGCAACAGCGCGCCAATGCTAGAACAAAGGTCATGGCAACGCAATCCCAGGAAAACCGGCTTTTTAGGCCGGCTTATTGAGCCGGAAGGTGATACCACTGCCCCTTGATACGGAGCCATTTTTCCTTCTGGACATCGGTACTTGAGACCGGGCCGGGGACGCCGGCGGCGATCCGCAGCTCGAAATCGACGATGAGGCGGACCGTGCACGTATCCTCGTCGGGACAGTCCTTGTCCATGAGTTCGACCTTCTTCCAGAGGACCGGCCGGGTCGACATGGAAGCGGCGTACTGATCCTTCGGATGGGTTGCGCGGTAACCCGGTGTCAGGAACTCGTAGGCGTCAGCCGCCTTGCGATCGATCAGGAGCTTCCAGCGCTCGACGGCGCGATCTTCGACGGCCGCGCCCTTCTTCGCGCCGCCGGGACCAGCAGCGCAGCCGGCCAGGAGGCCGAGCAGCGACAACGACAGCACCAGGCTCTGCAGATTCTTCATTCTCGTACTCCGATTCGTTAC
Organism: uncultured Lysobacteraceae bacterium; assembly: GCA_946480705.1. The sequence goes on from CAMLLF010000117.1 coordinate 5,791, forward strand.
TTCTGTTTCTTCTTGTCGCTCTTGTCGCCGAACGCGCTCTCCAGCGTATCGCCGCCAGCGCCCTTGATCGGCGGCAGCGATTCGAAGCGACGCTGATATTCCTCGGTGATGCTCTGCGCATCCACCGCGTTGCCGACCACGCGCGGCGTGATCAGGACAATGAGTTCGGTGCGCGTGCGGTTTTTCTTCGTGTGGCCGAACAGGTTGCCGATGATCGGAATGCGGCTGAGACCCGGCACACCGTCCTTGCCGGCGACTTCCGATTCGCCGATCAGGCCGCCGAGCAGCACGGTCTGTCCGCTCTGCACGGCGATCTCGGTTTCGATCTCGCGCTTGGCGACGCTGTAGTTGCCGGTCACGTCCTGCGCGCCCGGCTTGCTGACTTCCTGCGAGACTTCCATGTAGACGAGCCCGCCCGGATTCACGCGCGGCGTCACCGTGAGGATCACGCCGACGTCGCGGAACTGTACCGAGCCGTAGCTGGTGTTGGTATTGGTGTTCGTGCCGGTGTTGATCCCGCTCAGATAGTTCTGCACGACCGGGATCTGGTCACCGACGTTGATGCGCGCTTCCTTGTTGTTGAGCACAACGAGCGACGGAGCCGACAGCGTCTTCGTATTCGAGCTCGTCTGCAGCGCATTGACGGCAACTTCGATCTCGCTATTGATGAACGAGAAGAACAGGTTCGAGCCACTCGACGACGGCGTGTTGGTGGCGCCGAACAGGCCGCGCTGCTGATTGCCGGGCTGCGAATTGGTGAAGCGGTTGTCGCCCTGGTTGCTCGTGCCGATCAGGCCTTCGAGGAACCAGCGCACGCCGTATTCGAGATCGCCGACGAGCGACACTTCGAGAATCTTGGTTTCGATCTGGACCTGCAGCGGCTCGACGTCGAGACGTTTGATCGCACTCTGGATGATGCCCCACTGGCTCTGCGTCGCCATGACGAGGATCTGGTTGTTCTCCTCGACCGCGGTGATGCGCACTTCGGCCTCGTCGTCGCCGATCGTGAACGAAGCAGCGCCGCCGGTACCGCTGGTCGCGGCTGCCGCCTGCTTCTCGCGCGCGGCTTCGGCGCGACGGCTGCTGTCGTTCGTGCCGCGCACTTCGACCGACTGCAGGCCCGGCGCGACACCGCCGCGCGAACTCGTGCGGCGCGACGAGCTGCCGCTGCCGCGCTGGCCGGTGAAGACTTCATTGAGACGGTCGGCGAGATCGACGGACTTTACATTTTTCACGTCGTACACATAGAGCTGCGTACCGTTCTCGCTGCCGCCCTGATCGAGGCGGCGCAGCCATTCCTCGGCCTGCGCGAGATAGTCGGGATTCGGCGTGATGACGATGACCGAATTCGTGCGCTCGATCGGCACGAAACGGAACATGCCGGCCATCGGCGACTCGCCGGTCGCGCCGAACAGCTTGTCGAGCTCGGGCATGATCTTGGCGACTTCGACGTTGACGACCGCGTACACGCCGATCGACATCCCCTTGAGCCAGTCGACGTCGAAGGTGTCGATCGTGCGCTGGTAGTTGGCGAGTTCGCTCGCCGTGCCGGCGAGCACGAGCATGCTGCGCGCCGTGTCGACCGACACGAACGCGTCGGCCTTCGCGTACGGCTTCAGCAGCTTTTCCATTTCCTTCGGCGAGACGAAGCGCAGCGGAAACAGGCGCACCTCATAGCCCTTGGCGGAGCCCGGCGGCGACAGCCGCGGCACGAGCTTGCCGGGCAGTGCGTCCTTGGTCGGCAGCACCGTGTAGCGGCCTTCGCTGTAGACCATCGAGTTGTTGGTCCAGGACAGCAGCATCTCGAGGATCGACATGGCCTGATCGGACTTGATCGGCTTGGACGTCGAGAAGCTGACATTGCCCTGCACGCCCGGCGCGATTACGTAGTTGAGCTGCAGCAGGTCGCCGAGGATCGCCTTCGCGACCGCCTGGATCGGCTGGTTCTCGAAGTTGAACGTCAGCTGGCCGTCGCCATCGGGCGTGACCGTGACCGGCGCGCGTGCCGCGGCTTCGTTGATGAATTTGGCCGTGCCCTTTTCGATTTCCGGCTGCGATTTCTGCGCCGCGGGATCTTTCTTGCCGCTGAGCGCGATCGGACCGTCGTCGATCGGCATCTTGCCGGTCAGGACCTTCTCGGCCTGGGTTTCGGACGGAGCGGACTGAGTCGGCCGGCCGTCATCCTGCACGCGCCGCGTCGGAGCCGACGAGCAACCGCCCAGTACGACCAGCAGCGCGACCAGGCAAAGGGGATACAGACGTAGACGCACTGGTGGCACTCCGTTCATTTGACCTGTTCCTGCTGCTCGCGCAGCTTCTCGGCCTGCTCGCGCATTTCGCGGCGGCGCTCTTCGATTCGGCGTTGCAGTTCGGCCGCACGATCCGGCGGCGGCTGACCCGGGACATTCGTCGGCGCATTGCCGGTCGGCGGGGCGGCGGGAGCGGCGCCGGGCGGCGGCGGGGGTACGGCGCGCGCGCTCGGCGGAACTGTGAGTCCGGGAGCGACCTCAAGTTCCACTTCCGAGGTCTCGTCCTGCGGATTCTTGAACACGACGCTGCGCGAGCGGATCTCGGTCAGCGTCCAGCCGGCCTGTTCGCCCGGCAGCGGCATGCCGACGCGCAGCGACACGGCTTCGTTCTTGCCGTTGTCGCGGACCATCGCGAGCTTGACGTCGGGCGTCAGGATGATGCCGGTCAGCGTGATGTTCAGCGGCGCGGTCGGCGCATCGACGACTTTGACGTCTTCGACGATCGGCGTCGGCTTGCGGTCGTCGTTGAAGATCGGCCGCTGGCGCACTTCGGCGAATTCGGAATCCGGCGGCATGACGACGGCTTCCGTGTCGATGCGGCCGACGCCGGTCACCGGCGGTGCTTCTGTCTCGGGCAGCCAGCCATAGCCGCGGCCGGCGCCCATCCAGGCGAGCACGCCGGCCAGCGCCATGACGCCGCAGGCGCCCGCAAGGCTCAGCGTAATCAGGCGAGCGGTACGCGCGTTCATGCCTTCTCCGCTCCGCGCTTGCGCATATAGCCCGACAGGTTGAAGCGGATATCGAGCGCGCTCTGCTGCGGCTGCTTCTGGCCCGGCGCGACGTAGCCGTAGTTCTGCTTGTAGATCATCAGCTGTTCGACGAACAGGTAAGGCTTGCCGCTTTCGAGCTGGTAGCTGATCGA
>CAMLLF010000118.1 GCA_946480705.1 uncultured Lysobacteraceae bacterium
GAACACGCATTCGTGCGTGTAGCTGACATAGGTCAGGTAGCCGCCGGTCGTGTGCAGCACGCCCTTGGGTTTGCCGGTCGAACCCGAGGTGTAAAGGATGAACAGCGGATCCTCGGCGTTGACCGCGGCCGGCGGACAGTCGGTCGATTGATCCTCGACGAGCGCGCTCCACCAGCGGTCGCGCGGCGTCTGCATCGCGATCGGCGCGCCCGTGCGGCGCACGACGAGCACGGTTTCGACCGATGTCGTGCCGGGGCGCGTCAGCGCCTCGTCGACGTTGGCCTTCAGCGCGACCTTCTTGCCGCCGCGCAGGCCCTCGTCGGCGGTGATCACGAGCTTGCACTGCGAATCGGCGATGCGCCCGGCCAGGGAATCCGGCGAGAAACCGCCGAAGACGACGGAGTGCACGGCGCCGATGCGCGCGCAGGCCAGCATCGCGACCGCGGCTTCGGGGATCATCGGCAGATAGATCGCGACGCGGTCGCCCTTGGCGATGCCGAGGTTGCGCAGCAGGTTCGCGGCGCGGCAGACGTCGGCATGCAGTTCGCGGTAGCTGATGCGGCGCGACTCGGACGGATCGTCGCCTTCGAAAATGATCGCGGTCTTGTCGCCGCGCGTCGCGAGATGCCGGTCGAGACAGTTTGCCGACACGTTGAGCGCGCCGTCGGCGAACCAGCGGATGTGCAGATCGTCGGCCGCGAACGAGACGTCCTTGACCTGCGTGAACGGCGTGATCCAGTCGATGCGCTGCGCGACGCGCGCCCAGAAGCCCTCGGGATCGGCGACCGACTCCGCGTACAGCGCGTCGTACCGTTCGCGCGTGATGCGGGTATTCGCCGCGTAGGCCGGATCGACCGGGTAGATCTTGCTCGACATGTCGGTGTCCTTTTTATATTTTCATACAAACCAGCAAAGTAACGCGCCGCGGGCGCCCCTCCCCTGCTGCATTGCATCAACACTATCCGAGGCTTGCGCACAACCAATCCGACTTTAGTCGAAATACGTCAGTGCTTCGACCAATGGCGAATGGAAGGCCAAAACCCACGAGCGCAACCTCGGCCGGCCACATGCCTTGGGAGGGGTTCAATGGCTTTCTCATCACTTTGTTCACTACGCCGCACCGTACTGTCGGCTGCACTGCTGCTGACCTTGAGCGGCGCCGCGCAGGCCGACAGCCGCAGCGAAGCGGCACTCGAAGCCCGCATCGCGCAACTCGAACAGCAGCTCGCCGACCTGAAGACCGCGGTCGAAGCGCAGAAAAAGGCGACAGCCGCTGCGCCGGCTGCCGCACCGGCCGGTCCGGCCGCACCCGGCGTGAAGGCGCCGATCCAGGTCACGACGCTGACGCCGGGCGCGAACCCCGGCACGACGGTGAAGATCGGCGGCTTCATGAAGACCGATTTCATGCTCACGCGCACCGACTCGGGGCAACTCGCCGATTCGGCCTCGGGCCGCGATCTCTATGTGCCGGGACAGACGCCGGTCGGCGGCAGCGGCTCGAGCACCGACTATGACGCGGGCGCCAAGTTCTCGCGCGTCAACATCGGCATCGATACGGTCACCGAGAACAACGACAAGCTCGGCGCGTTCGTCGAATTCGACTTCTTCGGCGGTGCGCTCGGCAACGAGAACGCGACGAACACCTACGGCGTGACGCTCCGCCACGCCTACGCGTACTGGAACAAGTGGCTCGCCGGCCAGACCTGGTCGACGTTCATGGATACCGCGGCGCTGCCCGATGCGGTCGACTTCATCGGTCCGACCGACGGCGTGATCTTCGTGCGCCAGCCGCAGGTCCGCTACACGACCGGAAACTTCCAGATCGCGCTCGAAGATCCGCAGACGACGATCATTCCGCGCGGCGGCGGCGCGGCCGCGAGTTCCGACCGCGGTGCACTGCCCGATCTTGCCGCGCGCTACACCTGGAAAGGCACCTGGGGCCACTTCGGCGTCGGCGGCCTGTTGCGCGACCTGCGCGTCGACCGACCGGCCGCGGGCACGGCGGCGGCGATCGAGGACAGCCAGTTCGGCGGCGCGCTCACGCTCGGCGGCAAGTGGAATCTCGGCGAGAAGAACGACATCCGCTACCAGCTGACCGGCGGCTCCATCAGCCGCTACATCGGTCTGGGCGTCACCGCCGATTCGGTGCTCGACAGCAACAACGACCTCGAGGCCATCGACGGTTGGGCGGGCTACGTCGCCTGGCGCCATATCTTCACCAAGCAGCTGCGCAGCAACGTGATGTACGCCCGCAGCGAATACGACAACCCGGTCGCCTATACCGGACAGGGCGTCACCAAGAGTTCGCAGAGCTTCCGCGTCAACCTGATCTATTCGCCGCTGCCGAAGCTCGATGTCGGCGTCGAATACATGGTGGGCCGCCGCGAGCTCGAGAGCGGCGCCGAAGGTGACATCGATCGCCTGCAGTTCATGGCGAAGTACTCGTTCTGAGGAGGATCACGATGGCTAGCGTTCCCTACGGCTCCGCCGCACCCACCGGCGCAGCGCCGCTCACCCAAGGCCACAAGCGCGTGATCTTTGCGTCGAGCCTCGGCACCGTATTCGAGTGGTACGACTTCTATCTCTACGGCTCGCTCGCGGCGATCATCGCCAAGCAGTTCTTCACCGCGCTGAGCCCGACCAGCGGCTTCATTTTCGCGCTGCTCGCCTTCGCCGCCGGCTTTGCCGTGCGTCCGTTCGGCGCACTCGTGTTCGGCCGCCTCGGCGACATGATCGGCCGCAAATACACGTTTCTCGTCACCATCGTGATCATGGGCCTGTCGACGTTCCTCGTCGGCATCCTGCCCAGTTACGCGAGCATAGGCATCGCCGCACCGGTGATCCTGATCACGCTGCGACTGCTGCAGGGCCTCGCGCTCGGCGGCGAGTACGGCGGCGCGGCGACCTACGTCGCCGAGCACGCACCGCAGGGCAAGCGCGGCCTGTACACGAGCTTCATCCAGACCACCGCGACGCTCGGCCTGTTCCTGTCGCTGCTCGTGATCCTCGGCTGCCGCACGTGGCTCGGCAGCGAAGCGTTCGAGGCCTGGGGCTGGCGCGTGCCGTTCCTGCTGTCGTTCGTGCTGCTCGGCATCTCGGTCTGGATCCGGCTGCAGCTCAACGAGTCGCCGCTGTTCCAGCAGATGAAGGCCGAAGGCAAGGGCTCGAAGGCGCCGATCACCGAGAGCTTCTTCTCGAGCAACGGCAAGATCGCGCTGCTCGCGCTGCTCGGTGCGACCGCCGGCCAGGCCGTGGTCTGGTACGCAGGACAGTTCTACGCGCTGTTCTTCCTGACGCAGACACTGAAGATAGACGCGACAACGGCGAACCTGCTGATGGCCGGCGCGCTCGCCTTCGCGACACCGTTCTTCATCGTGTTCGGCTGGCTCTCGGACAAGATCGGCCGCAAGCCCATCATCATGGCAGGTTGTCTCATCGCGGCGCTGACCTACTTCCCGATCTTCAAGGCGCTCACGCACTACGGCAATCCGGCGCTCGCCGCGGCCAGCACGACTGCGCCGGTCACCGTCGTCGCCGATCCGAGCCAGTGCGCATTCCAGTTCGTGCCCGGCGAACTCAAGTCGCACGTGACGTTCCGCAGCTCCTGCGACATCGTGAAGGGCTATCTCGCCGGCAAGAACATTCCTTACGTCAACGAGGCGGCCCCGGCCGGTTCGGTCGCGAGCGTCAAGGTCGGCAGCCAGGTCATTCCGAGCTTCGACGGCGCCGGACTCACGCCCGACCAGTTCAAGGAACAGAACACCACGTTCACCAAGTCGCTCGGCGCGGCCGTCTCGGCGGCAGGTTATCCCGACAAGGCCGATCCGGCGCAGATCAATCGCTTCATGGTCTTCGTGCTGCTGAGCATCCTCGTGATCTACGTGACGATGGTCTACGGTCCGATCGCCGCCTGGCTCGTCGAGCTGTTCCCGACGCGCATCCGCTACACCTCGATGAGCCTGCCGTATCACATCGGCAACGGCTGGTTCGGCGGCTTCCTGCCGACGACCGCGTTCGCGCTCGTCGCGGCGACCGGCAACATCTACCAGGGCCTCTGGTACCCGATCGTCGTCGCGCTGTTCACCTTCGTCGTCGGCAGCCTGTTCCTGCGCGAGACCAAGGACGTGGACATTTCGAAATAAGCAACAAAGCAATTCTGCTGTATGCACGGGGCGGCCGCGAGGCCGCCCCGTTTTCGTTCGCCGTCCCGGCGATCGAGGCGACGAAGTGTTACGGCGCGGCTTTCGCCTCGGCGATGAAGCGCTCGACGCGCTGATCGAGCAGCGACAGCGGCACCGATCCGAGCGACAGCACCGCGTCATGGAACGCGCGCAGGTCGAACTTCGCGCCGAGTTCGCGTTCGGCCTTCGCGCGCAGCTCGCGGATGCGCAGCTCGCCGAGCTTGTAGCTCAGCGCCTGGCCCGGCCAGGAGATGTAGCGGTCGACTTCGGTCGTGATCTCGTGTTCGGACAGCGCCGAGTTGTCGCGCAGCAGCGCGAGCGCCTGGTCGCGGGTCCAGCCCTTGGCGTGGATGCCGGTGTCGATGACGAGGCGGCAGGCGCGCCACATTTCGTAGGTCAGCCGGCCGAAGTGCTCGTACGGCGTCTCGTAGATGCCCATTTCGACGCCGAGGTGTTCCGCGTAGAGCGCCCAGCCTTCGCCGAATGCGGAGATGTAGCTGTAGCGCCGGAACGGCGGCTGCTCGCCCTGTTCGCCGGCGAGCGCGCCCTGCAGATGGTGCCCCGGCACCGACTCGTGCAGCGTCAGCGCGGTCATCGCATACAGCGGACGCGCTTGGAGCTTCCAGGTGTTGACCCAGTAGAAGCCGGCACCCTTGCCGCCGGCCGGCGCCGGGCTGTAGCGGCCCGTCGTGTAGTACGGCGCGATCGCGGCCGGCACCGGCGCGACGCCATAGGGCAGACGCGGCAGCGTCGCGAAGTATTTCGGCAGCTCGCCGTCGATGCGCTTGGCGATGTAGCTCGCGTACATCAGCAGCTCGCGCGGCGTCTTCGCATAGAACTGCGGATCGGTGCGCAGGAACGCGAGGAACGCGGCGAAGTCGCCGTCGAACTTCGCGTCCTTCATCACTTTTTCCATTTCTGCACGAATGCGCGAGACTTCCCTGAGCCCGATCGCGTGGATTTCCTCGGGACTCAGGTCCAGGGTCACGTATTCGCGGATCTGCTGGCGGTAGTAGTCCTTGCCGTTGGGCAACTGATACGCCCCCAGCGTCTTGCGCGCCTTCGGCACGTATTCGCCGACGAAGAACTTCAGGAGCTTCGCGTACGCCGGAACGACCTGCTCGCGCACGGCCTTCTCGCCGGCGCTGCGCAGCGCGGCGGCTTCGTCGGCGCCGATCGCCGACGGAAACTTCCTGAACGGCGCGTAGAACGGGTTGCTCTCGACGTCCTTGCCTTCGGCGATGCTGCGCAGCGGCCCGTCGCGGCCCTGCAGCACGACCTGCGGCAGCGTCATGCCGGTCTTCACGCCTTCCTGCAGCAGTGCGATGTGCTCGTCGAAATACGCGGGAATCGCGGCGAGGCGCTTGAGGTAGTTGTCGTAGTCGGCGCGCGTCGCGAGCGGATGTGATTCGGGCAGCTGGATCAGGTCGGCGTAGAAGCTCGAATCCGAGGTCATCGGCAGCAGGTAGCCGCGCACGCGGATAGTGCCGATCGCGTTCGCGAGCTGCTCGCGATAGATCGCATGGTCGATCTGCTGCGGCGCGGAAAGCTCGCTGACCGGAATCGCGTCGAGTTCGCGCTGGAATGCTTCGAGTTCCTTGAGCCGGCGCCGCTGGCTCGCCTCGTCGACGTGGCCGAGCTCGCCGTCCCCGCTGTGGTTGCCGGTATACGTCGCGAACTGCGGGTACTCGCGCTGGCGCCAGTCCCACTCGCGTTCGTAGAGCGCCTTGAAGCGCGCATCGGCGGTACCGGTGACGGACGGGTCGGCGAGCGTGGCGCCGCTCAGGGCCAGCGCGAGCAGGGTGGCGGCAAAGCGAATCGACGGCATGATGGTCTCTCCCGGGCAACCTGCCGAGACTAGCCGAGGCCGGACGCGCCCACCCCTGCATAACGTCGTGGTCGGCTCTTGTCCCGCACCACGCCGCCCCAACGTCGCCGCGATGGACACGACCGCCGCCATACCGATCCGCGAAACCCCGCAGCTGAAACGCGCAAGTCTGCTCGCGCTCGCATTCGTCGCGGTGCTCTGGATCGTGAAGATTTTCGAGAGTCTCGCCGGACTCGATTTGACGGATTTCGGCGTGCGTCCGCACGAATGGTACGGATTGACCGGCATCCTCACGTCGCCGCTCGTCCACGGCTCCTACGAACACCTGATCATGAACAGCGTGCCGCTCGCGGTGCTGCTGGCGCTCGCGCGCTTCAACTACCCGAGCGGCTCGTGGCGGGCGCTCGCGTTCATCTGGATCGCCGGCGGCATCGGACTCTGGCTCATCGGCCGGCCGTCCTGGCACATCGGTGCGAGCGGCATCACGCACGGGCTCATGTTCTATCTGTTCGTGATCGGCCTGCTGCGCCGCGACCGGTACGCGATCGCGGTTGCGCTGATCGTGTTCTTCCTCTACGGCGGCATGGTCGCGACCGTGCTGCCGCGCGAGCCCGGCGTGTCCTGGGAAGCGCACCTGAGCGGCGCGCTCGCCGGTGCGATCGCGGCGTTTCTCTGGCAGAAGCGCGATCCGCCCGCGGCGCTGCCCAAGCCCAGCTGGGAACTCGAGGCCGAGATCGTCAACGACGCCGACACCTACGAACTGCCGCGGCCCGACCGCGTGCCGGTGCTCTGGCATCGCCTGCCCGACGAACGCGGCGTGGTCCTCGAATTCCCGCGCCGCCGTCGCGACGATGACACGCCGCCGACGCTGCACTGAGCGTCTCGCCGCCATCGCGCTCGCGTCGATCGCCGTGCTGCTCGGCGCCTGCGCCGAACGCGCGGCTCCGGCGTTGCCGCACAGCGTCTATGTCTGGCAGCGCGTCTGGGATCCGGCGCTGCGCGATGCGGTCGCCGAGTCGAAGACCTTCGCGACCTCGCTGCGCGTGCTCGCGCTGCAGTTCGGGACCGGCGGCGCGACGAGCCCCGACATCGACTGGAATGCGCTGCGCGCGGCCGGCCTGCCGGTGACGCTGGTCGTACGCATCGACGGCGCCGCGGCGATCGGTCCGGACCGGCTCGGTGCCTTCCTGACGGCACTGCGCGAACGCGGCGAACATCTGCGGCGCAACGGCTTCGCGCGCTTCGATCTGGAAATCGATCACGACTGCGCGACGGCGCAGCTCGACGCCTATGCCGCGCTGCTCGCGCGGATACGTGCGGACCTCGGCGGCATCGACACGCTGACGATCACGGCGCTGCCGGCCTGGCGCGACGCGCCGGCGCTCGACGCCGTGCTCGCGCAGGTCGACGCGAGCGTGCTGCAGGTCCATGCGGTCGACGATCCGGCGCAGGGCCTGTTCGACGGCGCGACCGCACAGCGGCGCGTCGCCGTGTGGGCCAGGCGCAGCGGCGCGAAACCCTTTCTCGTCGCGCTGCCGGCCTACGGCGCGCGGCTCAAGCTCGACGCCGGCGGCGCGGTCGTCGCGGTCGAGAGCGAACAGCGTCTGCCGGCACGCAGCGCCGCCACGCGCGAGGTGCGCGTCGATCCGCGCGAGATCGAGGCCTGGCTGCGCGAACTGCGCGCGCAGCGTCATCCGAATCTCGCCGGCGTCGCCTGGTTCCGGCTGCCCCGCGACGGCGACGAACGCGCCTGGGCATTGCGCACGCTGCGCGCCGTCGTGAAAGGCCAGCCGCTGCAGCCGGCGCTGCGCGTCGTCACGCAGACCGGCGACACCGGCGTCATCGACGTCTGGCTGCACAGCGAAGGCACGCTCGACGCGCCGCGCGCGGCGCTGGCCGTCGACGGCCGCTGCACCGCCGGCGACGGCGCGAACGGCTATCGGCTGATGCGCGGAACGGCCTGGCGTCTGGAGCCGGACCGCGACGAACCGCTGCGCGCCGGCAGCACCCGGCTCGTCGGCTGGCTGCGCTGCGACGGCGCGGCCGGCGTGCGCGTGGCCGTCGACTGAGCCGGGTCCTACAGCGGCAGCGCGCCGGTCTGCTTGACGGTGCGCAGCACGAAGCTCGAATTCACGTCGGCGACGCCCGAGTCGTTGAGCAGGCGATCGAGCAGGAAGCGCGAAAAATGGTCGAGGTCTTCGACGACGACGTGCAGCAGATAGTCCATGTCGCCGGTCAGCGCATGACAGGCTACGACTTCGCGCGATTCGGCGACGCGGCGGATGAAATGCTCGATCGACGGCGCGTCGTGGCGCGCCAGCTGCACGCGCACGAAGGCCTGCAGGCCAAGACCCACGGCGCGCGGTTCGACGCGTGCCGCGTAGCCGCTGATGACGCCGGCCTGTTCGAGCCGCTGCACGCGCCGCAGGCAGGCCGAGGCCGACAGGCTGACCTTGTCGGCGAGGTCGGCATTGGTGATGCGGCCGTCATGCTGCAGCACTTCAAGAATGCGCAGATCGGTCCGGTCCAGCTCGGTTTCTGCCATGAAGTTGCTCAGTAACGTTGAATTGCGAACGAATCTTGCGCCGACAGCGGCCAGTGGCGCAACAAAGCAACCCTGTTGCGCCGGATGAGTCCTACACTGCGGCCGTCGCGCGGACCTTGCCGCGCCCCGGAGAACGCCCATGCAGAGCGCCGCACAACGCGTCGAACATCAGCTCACCGACAAGGGCTACGTGCCGGTCTATACCACGCGCGTGATCGAGCAGCCGTCCACCGGCCACGGCACCAGCGCGCACAGCAGGTGCGTCGCGGTGTGGAAACGCATGTGGCGGTGGCGGCGCTCCCAGTCGATCTCGGCCTCGACGGCATCGCCCACCGCCCAGCCCTCGAGCGCCT
>CAMLLF010000119.1 GCA_946480705.1 uncultured Lysobacteraceae bacterium
TCGCTGGCGCCACGGTGGAAATCGTCCACGTCCCGTCGAACACGACCAAGACGGTCACGACGGATGCCGACGGCCGTTTCGTTGCGCGCGGCCTGCGCGTTGGCGGTCCGTTCGTGGTTGATGCCGAAAAGAGCGGCCTGGCCAAGGCCGAGCGTTCGGACGTCTATCTGAAGCTCGCCGAAGACACGACGATCGATCTGACCCTGGGTGCGGACGCCGCGACGCTCGAAGCCGTCGAAGTCACCGCGACGGCGATGTCGTCGACGTTCCTCGCGGACAACAAGGGCCTGTCCACGAACGTCACGAACCAGCAGATCCAGGCGCTGCCGTCGATCTCGCGCTCGATCCAGGACTATGTCCGTATCGACCCGCGCATCGTGCAGACCGACAAGGATCGCGGCGAAATCTCCGCCGTCGGCCAGAACTCGCGCTACAACAACATCAAGATCGACGCGGTCTCGACCAACGACGAATTCGGCCTGGAATCGACGGGCCTGCCGTCGCAGACCGGCAGCCAGCCGATCTCGATCGACACGATTGAAGAATTCAACGTTTCCACCGCGAACTACGATGTGACGAATTCGCGCGCCGTCGGCGCGTCGATCAACGCCGTCACGAAGAGCGGTACGAACGAATTCAAGGGCTCGGTCTACTTCACGTACCGCGATCCCGACCTGATCGGCGAGAACGAGCAGGGCGTCGAATTCACCGGCTTCGGCAAGCAGACCAACAAGGGCTTCACGCTCGGCGGTCCGATCCTCAAGGACACGCTGTTCTTCTTCCTGAACTACGAAGAGTTCGAACGCACGGACGTCGCGCCGGACGTCGGCGTCCGCGGCTCGGGCGCAACCAATGAAGCCGGCATCACGCAGGCGCAGATCGACGACATCCGCCGCATCGCGCGCGAACGCTACGGCTTCGATGCTGGTTCGCTGAGCCCGTCGGGCGACCTGACCGACAAGAAGTACCTCGCGAAGTTCGACTGGAACATCAACGACTATCACCGCGCGAGCTTCCGCTACAACAAAACCGAATCCTCGGTGCCGGTGCTCGAGCGTCTGACCGGCGGCCAGGTCTCGCTGTCGTCGTGGTGGTACGACAAGACCTACGACTTCGAGAACTACGCGCTGAACCTGTACAACGACTGGAACGAGAATTTCTCGTCGGAAGCGTCGATCTCGTACAGCAAGTACACCAACGAATCGCTGCGTTCGTCCGATCTTCCGGCGATGGCTATCGCCGTCGCCGGCCTCAACGGTGCGCCGAATACCACGGTGTTCATCGGTTCCGAGCGCTCGCGTCAGGCCAATGCACTCGACGTCAAGAACGTCAATGCGTTCTGGGCCGGTGACTGGTTCGTCGGCGACCACGACATCAAGTTCGGCTTCGACTACAAGAAGAACGACACGTTCAACCTGTTCCTGCAGGACTTCTACGGCAACTACTCGTTCGCGAGCATTGCCGACTTCGAGGCCGGTCGCTATTCGCCGCTGCCCGGAGGCTTCACCGGCGGCCTGCTGCCGGGCGGCGTGGGCTATCAGCTCAACGCGCCGATCGGCGGCGACGCGAACAACGCCGCAGCCAATTGGGCGCTGGAGCAGTGGGGTTTCTTTGCGCAGGACACGTGGCAGGTCACGAGCAATCTGTCGTGGCAGTTCGGCGTGCGTCTCGATCGCTTCGTGACCGACGACTTCCCGCTCTATAACGCGAATGTCGAACCGGTGTTCAACTACCGCAATGATTCGACCGTCAACGGCCTCGAAGTCTGGCAGCCGCGCACGAGCTTCAACTACACGTTCGACACCTCGCGCCCGACCCAGCTGCGTGGCGGTGTTGGCCTGTTCCAGGGCGGTAGCCCCGGCGTCTGGCTGTCGAATTCCTACAGCAACAACGGCCTGCTGTTCTCGACCTATCGCGCAGGTACGGGCACCGACTTCTCGGCCGACCCGTTCAACCAGCCGCGTCCTGCCGGTTCGCCGGTGCTTCAGACGATCTCGCTGATGACGCCGAACTTCCATGCGCCGTCGGTCTGGAAGAGTTCGCTCGCGTTCGACCACGAACTGCCGTGGATGGGCCTCGTCGCTTCAGCCGAATACATCTACCTCGACGTGCGTGATGGCGTTCAGTTCAACCATCTGAACCTCGGTCCGTCGACGGGCAAACTGCCTGACGGTCGCGACGCGTTCTGGGCCAATGCGACGACCGGAACGGGCCGCACTCGTGCGCGCAACAACGGTCAGTTCGCCGACGTGATCCTTCTGCGCAATACGCATGAAGGCAAGGCCAGCAACCTCACGCTGTCGCTCGAGAAGCCGTTCACGGAAAGCTGGGGCGGCAGGATCGGTTATTCCTACGGCAATTCGACGGAAACCAATGTCGGTTCGTCGTCGGTCGCGTTGTCTAACTGGAACTCGCTGGCCGTCTACAACGCGAACGAAGACGTTGCCGCAACCGCCGCGTCGGAAATCCAGCAGCGCTTCACGGCCGTGCTGAGCTGGCGTCACGCGTTCTTCGGCGATTACAACACGATGGTTTCGGCGTTCTATGAAGGCCGCACCGGTCGTCCGTACAGCTACACGTTCTCGAACGACGCGAATGGCGACGGCAACGCGGGGAACGATCTGTTCTACGTGCCGCTGGATCAGAACGACGTGGTCTTTGCCGATCAGGCGCAGGCAACCGCATTCTGGAACTACGTTCAGAGCAACGAGTTCCTGAACAGTCACCGTGGTCAGGTCGTCAGCCGCAACAGCGCGCGCGGCAAGTGGATCAACCAGATCGATCTGCGCTTCTCACAGGAAGTTCCGGGCTTCTTCAAGGGCAACAAGGGTGAACTCTGGATCGACATCCTGAACTTCACCAACCTGCTCAACAAGAAGTGGGGTCATGTTGAAGAAGCGCCGTTCAACTCCAACGGCGGCCAGCGCCTCGGCGTCGCGGAGTTCGGCGGTATTGACGCGGCAACCGGCAAGTACATCTACCGCTACCCGCGTGCGGCGCAGAGCTTTGTGACCAAGGACAACATCGGTGAATCGCGCTGGGCGGTTCAGGTGGGTCTGCGTTACTCGTTCTAAGTAAGTAAGAAGTCGTGTAAGAAAAAAAAGCCCCGACGCTGTCGGGGCTTTTTTGTTGGCGCGATCAATTGGTCGGAATGTACGGCCACCAGCACTGCACGGACTCATAGTCCCAAGGCGCAATGACGTTGATGTTGTCGACTCCTCCACGGCGAGTCAGATGGTAGGTTTCGTATGAGGTGCCGTTGGGGAATACGACATTGAACGTGTAGCCGGTGTCGTGCCATTCGTTGGTTTCCATGTACTCGACGTCGCCGTTGTACCAGCGATTCAATATTGCGTAGTAGGCATAGTGATACCGAGTTTCGGGGTCGGATGTGCAGGACGCGCTGATCGGATTCGATGGCAACGGAAGAATCCACATTCCGTCGCCAATTGGAGGCGGCGGAACTTCATCTCGATAGGTTTCCCACGGCGGCGGCTGAGTCTCGACAGTCGAGCAGGCCACGTCGTACGGATTGTCTTGGCATCGGCATTCGGGCGTGCCTGGATACCACGTGCAAAGATCTATCTGAGCCATGACAGCACTGGCCGGGAGCATCAGCAAAGCGACGGCTGCAGTCGTCCGCTTCTTGGCTGATGTGTTTCTCGAAAACGTCATCGTGCGTTCCTTAGCAAAGGGCTGGAGTGATGAGTTCTGTTTGGGCAATCAAACTATTCGGATGTGTATATTTGTCGCTTTTGGCGACAATTGGATGGTAGTCGAGCGTCTAGGCGGTGTAGTTATCTGCGGGTTAAACATTCCTGGGCGTGCCGGATGGTGGCGCAGCGATAAAACATAGGCTGCAGTTGACGTACGGTTCAGCTTGCGGAATGCTGGCGTGACGAGTCGGAGCCCCCAGCGGGCGCGCGGGACACGGCGTCTCGCAATCCTTGCCCAGTCTGTGTCGCCGCGACCCTCCGGTCCGCCGCGCCGGTGCCGGGCGCCAGTTTCACGCGGCAGCCGCGACGGCGCGGCGCCGCCCGTACCAGATGGACATTCATGAGCCCTGACAGCAAGACCTCCAACCGCCCGACGACCGTGTCGGCGCGCATTTCACCGGCCGCCGGCCTCGACGTACTGTCCCGCAACGAGGTCACGCGCCTGCGCGATGCCTCTCACGGCGGCGTTCATGCTTTGCTGCGCCGCTGCGCGCTGGCGGTGCTGACGCAAGGCGTCGAGACCGACGACGCGCGCGCGCTGCTCGATCGCTATCCGGATTTCGACATCCAGGTGCTGCAGCAGGATCGCGGCATCAAGATCGAGCTGACGCATGCGCCGGCCCAGGCCTTCGTCGACGGCCGCATCATCCGCGGCGTCAACGAACTGCTGTTCGCGGTAATTCGCGACATCGTATACGTTGCTACTCAGCTCGAGGCCGGCGGTTTCGAACTCGGCGATTCGAGCGGCATCACGCACGCCGTGTTCGAGATCCTGCGCAATGCGCGCGTACTGCGCCCGCACAACGACCCGAATCTCGTGGTCTGCTGGGGCGGCCATTCGATCGCGCGCCACGAATACGAATACACGAAGCAGGTCGGCTACCAGCTCGGCCTGCGCGGTCTCGACATCGTGACCGGCTGCGGTCCGGGTGCGATGAAGGGACCCATGAAGGGCGCGATCATCGGCCACGGCAAGCAGCGGCGGAAGAACAATCGCTACATCGGCATCACCGAGCCCGGCATCATCGCCGCGGAATCGCCGAATCCGTCGGTCAATCATCTGATCATCATGCCGGACATCGAGAAGCGTCTCGAAGCGTTCGTGCGTGTCGGCCACGGCATCATCGTTTTCCCGGGCGGCGTCGGTACGGCCGAGGAAATCCTCTACATGCTCGGCATCCTGCTGCATCCCGACAATGCCGGCATTCCGTTTCCGCTGGTTTTCACCGGGCCGCGCGAATCGGCCGCGTATTTCGAGCAGATCGACAAATTCCTGCGCCTCACGCTCGGCGACGATGTCGCGAAGCGCTACCACGTCATCGTCGACGATCCGGCCGAGGTCGCGAAGCTCATGGTCAAGGGCATCGACAAGGTCCGCGACTATCGCCTCGATACGAAGGATGCGTTCTTCTTCAACTGGGCGCTGCGCATTCAGTACGAACTGCAGGTGCCGTTCCGGCCGACGCACGAAAACATGGCGAGCCTCAAGCTCAATCGCGATCAGCCGTCGTATCGGCTCGCGGCCGATCTGCGGCGCGCGTTCTCGGGCATCGTCGCGGGCAACGTCAAGGAGGACGGTATCCGCGCGATCGAGCAGCACGGTCTGTTCGAAATCCACGGCGAGCCGGAAATCATGCGTGCGCTCGATGCGCTGCTGCAGAGCTTCGTCGCGCAGCACCGCATGAAACTGCCGGGCGGAAGCGCCTACAAGCCGTGCTACCGGGTGATCGTCGATTGACCCGGTATTTCCGCGGTGCATAAGGCGCGGAAAGGGCTTGACGAGCCCGGGGTGTATCGGCAAAATCCCGCGCCTCACACATTCCCCGATAGCTCAGTCGGTAGAGCAAGTGACTGTTAATCACTGGGTCGGCGGTTCGAGTCCGTCTCGGGGAGCCAGATGAAAGCAAAAAGGCCTGCAGAAATGCAGGCCTTTTTGTTTTGCATCGTCCTTGTTTCGAGTGGCCGCACGGCGTCCGCTTTGCTTCCTGCGTGAGGGACGCATCCCTGCGTCGATACACTGTCTGCGCCGTTGTCCGCATTCCGTTGCGCCGAGGTCACGCAACGGCGCTGACAGTGCATGGCTCCGCAATCGTCGATCCGGATCGATCAGGCGGCGCTCAGCAGGCGCTCGCGTTCCTCGCGGATCAGGGTTTCGTTGATACGAATGAATTCGCGCAGCAGTTCATCGTGCGGGTTGCTCGCCAGTTCGGCGCGTGCGCAACGCACGTACGATTCGAGCCGCTGGATGGTGCGGATGTCGGTAAGGGTCTGGCGGGCGGCGTTGTTCACGGACGGATCCTCGGCGGTCGGGCGGGCGCACAGATAGGGTCTGCACGTTCGGCTCCGAAACTGACGGGCTCGTTGTCGCCCAAGTTCGCGGGCGTCCGTGCCCGCCGCGTCGTCCTTGTCTTCGAAGCAAGGGCAGTTTGCCGTCGCCCGTGCGGCTGCGAATCCGAAATTCTCCGAAACTTGCCTAGGAAATTTCCTAGACACCGGTATCCGTGACCGTCGGCGGGCAAGGGGCACTGCCGCGCCCGCCGCCGCTGGTCAAGCTTCGCAGGCGGACGCGGCCTGATCGTCCGTCGCGTCCGTGCTGCGAACCCGCCCCGCGTTGTTGATGACGAGGGTCCGGGCCTTGGACGCGCCGCGCCGGTCGCAGAACGTGATCGTCGCGTTGCTGCCGTCGCTGCTGCCGTCAAAGCGATAGCGAATCTGCTGCCGTCCCGGATTCGTCGCGATGCGCACGGCGGACTGGGCGGCGTTGACGTGCAGTACCGGCTCGCCGGTATCGCGCTGCGCATTGCGGTTCGTGTCCTCGAACACGATCCAGCCGTCATGCCAGAACGACGTGGCTTCGCACTCCTCGCCGTGCGACGGGCAGGCCACGATGCTGCGGCGGCGTTCGACCGCGACCATGCGCGCGCTCGCGAGCGCGCTCGTCAACTCTCCGATGGCGGTGCGTTGCTGCTGGCCGGCCAACACGCCGCCGAACCACGGCAATGCCGTGCAGAGCGCGATTGCCGTGATCGAGAGCACGGTGACGAGCTCAAGGAGGTTGAAGCCGCGTTGGTGATGCCGGTTTGCGAAATGCATGGCTGCCGTCCGTTCGGGAAGTGACGACAGGCTAGGTGGCGTGCTGCTGGTGCGGCAGCGGCAAGTACCGCGCGGAGGCGTCGGAAAATTCCGAATCAGGGCAGGGTTGATCGCGGCCGGCGGCTACCCCCACCTATACTGCCTGTCTGCACGGAGACCTCCATGACCGACCAGTTCCAGCTGGTAGCGCCGTACCAGCCGTCCGGCGACCAGCCCGGCGCGATCGCGCGCCTGATTGATGGCTTCCAGGCCGGCCTCGCGCACCAGACGCTGCTCGGCGTGACAGGGTCGGGCAAGACCTACACGATCGCGAACGTCATTCAGCAGATTCAGAAACCGACGCTCGTGCTCGCGCCGAACAAGACGCTTGCCGCGCAGCTCTACGGCGAGTTCAAGGAGTTTTTTCCGAACAACTCCGTCGAGTATTTCGTCAGCTACTACGACTACTACCAGCCCGAGGCCTACGTTCCGTCGAGCGACACGTACATCGAGAAGGATTCCTCGATCAACGATCACATCGAACAGATGCGGCTGTCGGCGACGAAGGCGCTGCTGTCGAGGCGCGATGCGCTGATCGTTGCGACCGTCTCGGCCATCTACGGTCTCGGCGATCCCGATCAATACCTCAAGATGCGCATGCACCTGATGCGCGGCGAGCATACCGACCAGCGCGAGCTGATCCGTCACCTGACCGAACTGCAATACACGCGAGGCGACTACGAGCTCAAGCGCGGCACCTATCGTGTGCGCGGCGAAATCATCGACGTGTTTCCGGCCGAGAGCGAAATGGAGGCGCTGCGCATCGAACTGTTCGACGGCGACATCGAAAGCCTCTCGATCTTCGATCCGCTGACCGGCGCAGTGCTGCGCAAGGTGCCGCGCTTCACGGTGTATCCGAAAACCCACTACGCAACGACGCGCGAAAGCGTGCTGCACGCGGTCGAAACGATCAAGGAAGAACTGCGCGAGCGCCTCGATCAGCTGCACAAGGCGAACAAGCTGCTCGAAGCGCAGCGCCTGCAGCAGCGCACGCAGTTCGATCTCGAGATGCTCGTGGAAATCGGCTACTGCCAGGGCATCGAGAACTACTCGCGCCATCTGACGCGCAGCCTGCCGGGCGATCCGCCGCCGACGCTGTTCGACTATCTGCCGTCGGATGCGCTGCTCGTCGTCGACGAGTCGCACGTGACCGTGCCGCAGCTCGGCGGCATGTACAAAGGCGACCGTTCGCGCAAGGAAACGCTCGTCGAATACGGATTCCGGCTGCCCTCGGCGCTCGACAACCGTCCGTTGCGCTTCGAGGAATGGGAGGCGCGCGCGCCGCGCTCCATTTTCGTTTCCGCGACGCCGGCGCGCTACGAGCTCGACAAGTCGCAGGGCAGCGTCGTCGAACTCCTTGTGCGTCCGACAGGGCTCATCGACCCGGAGGTCGAGGTCCGGCCGGTCTCGACGCAGGTCGACGACCTGCTCGGCGAGGCGCGCGCGCGCATCGAGATGGGCGATCGCGTGCTCGTCACGACGCTGACCAAGCGCATGGCGGAGAACCTCACCGAATACCTCGCCGACCACGGCGTGCGCGTGAGATATCTGCATTCGGACATCGAAACCGTCGAGCGCGTCGAGATCATTCGCGACCTTCGCCTCGGCGTGTTCGACGTGCTGGTCGGCATCAACCTGCTGCGCGAGGGGCTCGACATGCCCGAGGTGTCGCTCGTCGCGATTCTCGACGCCGACAAGGAAGGATTCCTGCGTTCCGAGCGATCGCTGGTGCAGACCATCGGCCGTGCCGCACGCCACCTGCGCGGCAAGGCGATTCTCTACGCCGATTCGATCACCGATTCGATGAAGGCGGCGATCGAGGAAACGGATCGTCGCCGCACCAAGCAGGTTGCGTACAACCTCGAACACGGAATCACGCCACGCTCGGTGGTGCGCAAGATCTCCGACATTCTCGAAGGCGCCCGCTCCGACGCAGCCGGCGAAAAGGCGCGCGGCGGACGCGGAAAGTCCGAGCGCAAGGTCGCCGAGCCGGCGGCCGACTACTCGACGCTGTCGCCGGATCAGAATGCGTTTCCTTTGACGCTCGACGCGACGCTCG
>CAMLLF010000120.1 GCA_946480705.1 uncultured Lysobacteraceae bacterium
ACCGACCACGTCGAGCTACGACTGCCGCCCGTATCTGTCGGGCAACAACGAGACCTGCACCATCGCCACCGCGCAGGCCGGCGTCTACTACGTGAAGATCCGCGGCTACAGCGCCTATTCGGGCATGAGCCTCACCGGCAGCTTCACGACGGGCGGCGGCGGCACGCAGACCTACAGCAACACGACCGACTATGCGATCGGCGACAACACCACGGTCGACAGCCCGATCACCGTGTCCGGCCGCACCGGCAACGCACCGGGCAACGCCTCGGTCACCGTCGCGATCGTGCACACGTATCAGGGCGACCTGAAAGTCGACCTCGTGGCACCCGACGGCACGCTCTACAACATCCACAACCGCAGCGGCGGCGGCACGGACAACATCAACAAGACCGTGACGCTGAATCTCTCCAGCGAGCCGCTCAACGGAACGTGGAAGCTGCGCGTCAATGACAACGCGGGCGGGGATACCGGCAGGATCGACAGCTGGTCGGTGACGTTCTGACTCTCGACGCCGCTTAGTATCAAACGAAACAACGGCAAAAACCCTCCCCCGACGGGGAGGGTTTTCCATTTTCCGGCTTCCGTACTCGAATCCATTTCGGTAGGGTTCCGCGCAGCCTCGCTCCGCGAACCTCGCCGTGAACCCGATCATCTACGCCATTCCCGTCTTCTTCGCGCTGATCGGCCTCGAACTCATGATCGCGCACCGGCGCCGCGCGGTCGCCTACAACTTCGCCGACGCGGTCTGCAGCATCGGGCTCGGCGCGATGTCGCAGGTCAGCGGCATCTTTTCCAAGCTCGTCTTTCTCGGCATCTACGTCGCCGTCCACGAGCATCTGCGCCTGTTCTCGCTGCCCGTCGACAGCGTCGCCGTCTGGCTGTCGGGGCTGCTGATCTACGATTTCCTCTACTACTGGCACCATCGCATGGGCCACGAAGTCGGCGTGCTCTGGGCCGCCCACGTCGTCCATCACCAGAGTGAAGAATTCAACCTTTCCACAGCGCTGCGGCAGACCAGCTCGAACTTCCTGCTCGGCTGGATCTTCTACCTGCCGATGGCCGTGCTCGGCTATCCGCCGCTCGTGTTCGTCGCGGTCGGCCTCATCGACCTGCTGTATCAGTACTGGATCCACACCGAGCAGATCGGCAAGCTCGGCTGGTTCGACCGCGTCTTCGCCTCGCCGTCGAACCACCGCGTGCATCACGGCGTCAACGACCGCTATCTCGACAAGAACTACGGCGGCATCCTGATCCTCTGGGACCGCCTGTTCGGCACCTACGCCGACGAGGACGACGACGAGCCCGTGATCTACGGCACGCGTTCGCCGCTGCGGCGCTACAGCCCGATCTGGTCGAACGTCGAAGTCTATGCAGCCCTCGCGCGCGACTGCCGGCGCACGCGCCGCTGGCGCGACAAGTTCGCGGTCTGGTGGAAACCGCCGGGCTGGCGCCCGGCCGATCTCGCAGCTGCCGAGGCCAAGGCCGCGTTCGACCCGTATTCGCGCGAGAAATACGCACCGCGCGTCGCACCCGCCGTGCAGGCGCACGTCGCGGTGCAGTTCGCGCTGCTCATGCTGGTCGGCGCCGACTGCCTCGCACGCGCCGAACAATTGCCGCTGGCCTGGGGTGCGGGCTACGTCGCCTGGGCCGTCGCGAGCCTCGTCGCGCTGTGCGCGTGGCTCGAAGGCGCGCGGCATGCCGTCGCGTTCGATCTCGCGCGGCTGGCCGCGGCGCTCGTCGCGCTCGGCATCGGCGGCACCTGGTTCGCCGCCGGCTGGAGCGCGACGGTGAACGCCGTCATCGCCGCCGCCCTGATCGCGTCCGCCGTTGCCGCCGTGATCGCCGCATACCTTGCGACGCGGCACGTCAAGGCCGCCGCGGAAACGGCGTGATCGTAGGTTGGGGTGAGCCGCAAGACGAACCCCGACCTACGTTTCGCGCGTGTCGCCGCCGGCGGGTTCGCGCGGCAGCGAGAAATAGAACGTCGCGCCGTGATCGACCTTGCTGTCGGCCCAGACGCGTCCGCCGTGGCGCGTGACGATGCGGTGCACGAGCGCGAGGCCTACGCCGTTGCCCGGGAATTCGCTGGTCCCGTGCAGGCGCTGGAACACGCCGAACAGTTTCGACTGATAGCGCGGATCGAAGCCCGCGCCGTTGTCGCGTACGAAGTAGATGTATTCCGACGCGTCGCTGATTGCGTCGATCGTGATCACCGGGCGCTCGCGCTTGGACGAGAACTTCAGCGCGTTCGACAGGAAATTCGTCCAGACCTGTTCGAGCAGCACGCGGTCGCCGACCGCAGGCGGCAGCGCGCCGAGATGGAACTGGACCGGATTGCCGCCGTTCTGGCTGTTGAGCCGGTCGAACACGGCGCGCGCCATCGCGCTCATGTCGAGTTCGACCGCGCGGATGGCCTGCCGCCCTAGGCGCGCGAACATCAGCAGGTCGTCGATGAGCACGCCCATGCGCACGGTCTCGTTCTGGATCACCTCGACCTTCTGCCGCGCCTCGGCGTCGAGCTGGTCGGCGTGCTGGCGGCCGAGCAGCTTCGCGAAGCCGGCCACGACGCGCACCGGCGCGCGCAGGTCGTGCGACACCGAATAGCTGAAGCCTTCGAGATCCTTGTTCGTCGCCTCGAGTTCGGCCGTGCGTTCGGCCACGCGGCGCTCGAGTTCGGCGTTGAGCTTGCGCAGCGCATCCTCGGCCGTGCGCTGGTCGTGAATGTCGCTGACCGTACCTATCCACTCGTGTACTTTTCCGGACGCCTCGACGATCGGCACGGCGCGCAGACTCACATAGCGATAGCTGTGCGTCGCCGCGTGCCACAGCCGCAGCTCGAGCTGGAACAGGCCCGGCGTGTCGCCGGCGCCGACCCAGGCGGCCTCGAGCGCGTCGCGGTCGCGCGGCTCGAACGCGGTGCGCCAGCCCAGGCCGAAGCAGCGCGCGGACTCCTGGCCGGTATACGCCTGCCAGGACGGCTGCTCCTCGGTCATGCGGCCGCTGCCGTCGGTGGTCCAGACCACGGAAGTGATTGCCGACACGAGCGTGCGATTGCGCAGCTCCGACACGTGCAGCGCGTGCTGCGCCTCGTGCCGTTCGCTCATTTCGTGTTCGAGCCTGCGATTGGACGATTCGAGCGTTTCGGCGCGCAGGCCGATCTCGGCCAGCATGGCGTTGAAGGCGTCGACGAGATAGCCGATCTCGTCCTCGGTGGTCCGCGTCGCGCGCAGGCTGAAGTCGCGCTGCTCCATGACCCGGCGCGCCACATCGCTGACTTCGACGATAGGCCGCGTGATCTGCGCATTGAGCCGCGACGACAGCGCGAGCGCCGCGACCATGCTGACGACCATGACGACGGCGAGGATGCCGAGGTAGTTGAGCACGCGATTGACGAGCTGATAGCGCGCGCGCAGATACACCGTGCCGAGGATTTCGTTGCGGTCGACGATGCGCTTGGAGACGACGAGTTCGCCGCCTTCGATGCGGTAGCCGTCGGGATCGGGTATCGCCGGAAACGCCGTCGCTGCCGCCTCGTCGCGCACGTAGCTCGCGAAGCGCGCGCCGCGCGCGGTGTAGATCGCCGCGGCCAGGATCGACGGCCGCGCCTTGAGCAGTGCGAGGTTTTCGCTCGCGGCCTTGGGATCGTCGAACGCCAGCGCCGGTGCGCTGGCCTGGCCGAGAATGTCCGCCTGGGTCTGCAGGTCGGCGACCCAGACATGCTGGTACGCGCGGACGTCGTAGACGACGAGCGCGACGCTCGCGATGACGAGCGCGGTGAACGTCGTCGCCACCGCGAGCAGCAGCAGTTTGCGTCGCACCGCGCCGGCGGCCCAGGACCACATGTCAGCGCACCTCCTCGGGCCGGAGGTTGTAGGCGACGGCGAGCAGGCGCGAGCTCAGTTTCAGTCCGCGCTGTTCGGCGCCGGTCGTGGAGATCTCGAAGCGCACGCGTCCGTCGACGACGATGAAGTTGATCACGCTGCCCTTGGTCAGCGCGCTTTCCGCCTCGGTGACCACGAGCATGGGCCGCGCGTCGGCCGCACGCAGCGCCTCGACGAGCGCGGTGCCGGTGCCGACGAACAGCACGTTGACGTCGGCGAAGTCGTCGCCGTCGCTGAGCACCTTCACGCGCAGTGGCCGCGCCTCGATGCTGCGCCCGCCCGCGGCGCGGTCGAGTTCCTCGGCGATCGAGCGGTCGCCGAGCACGCCGAACACGAGCGGCGAATCCGGCGCGGCGAAAACACCCTCGGGCCAGCCGACGTAGCTTGCGAACTTGTATAGAAATGCCGCCTTGACGCGTTTTTCCAGCGGCGCCTCGGCGTCGGCGCGGCTCGCCGCGGCGCCGAGCGACAGCAGCAGCCCCAGCAGCAGCGACAGGCCCGACCGGAACGCGGCGCGGCTCACCAGCGCCATTCCAGGTCGAGCGATCCTTCGCGGCCGAACTCGCTGAGCTGGCTCAGCGTGCCCGGCTCGAATTCCGGGTGCCGCGCATCGAAGAGATTGCGCACGCGCACGGCCACGTCGAGGCGCGACGACGCCTGCCAGCGATAGCCGGCATCGAGCACCGCGTAGCCCGGAATCGCGGGCGACGGCAGCCGGCTGACCGCACGCGCGGAGAAGTCGAGCTCGTGGCGCGGCGCGAGCAGCAGCGTCGCGCGCAGCTGCGCCTGATGGCGCGGATCGTTGCCGAGGTCGGTCGTGCCTTCCGGATCGCGTCCGCCCGGCTTCTGGCGCAGGCTCTTGTGGAGTTCCACGAGTCCCGCGGCGACGCGCAGGCGCTCGCTGAGCCGCAGCGCGGCCCAGGCTTCGACGCCGGTCGTCGTTCCTTCGGTCAGGTTGACGACGAAGAAGCCGCCGCCGCTCGTCGCCGGCTGTCCGCTGCGCAGGTTGTCGAAGCGATGATGAAAGGCCGTCACCGACCACGAGAACGCGTCGCTGGCCTCGCCGCGAAAACCCAGCTCGAACACGTTCGCCACTTCGGAAACGAAATCGGGACCGCCGCGAATCAGGAACGGCGGCGCCGCCGGAAAAAAGAACTCCTTGTCGATGCGCGACGGCGCGCGTACCGCGCGCGACGCCGCGGCCCAGATCATGTGGTCCGGCGCCGCCTTCCACGCGACGCGCAGCGTCGGCAGCACTTCGACGCCGGTATAGCTGTTGCGGTCGAGCTTGAGTCCGACGGTCGCCTGGACGCTGTCGCTGAGCCGCACGTCGTCCTGCACGAACAGGTTCGACCAGCGCAGCGTGCGCCGCGACGGAATGAACGTTGCGAGCAGACCCTTTTCGACGCGGTCGCGCGCCTCGCGATAGCCGCCGCCCCAGACCAGCGTATGCGCCGGCAGCGGCACACTGTGCTGGAACTCGAGATCGGCGACGTCCATGCGATCGTGAAACAGCACGGGATCGTCGCGCTCCGTGCGATCGAACCAGGCCTGCACGCGCCAGCTGGCCCCGCCGTCGAGCCGGCGGTTCCAGCGCGCGGTCAGGTTCGAGCCGGACACTTCCGTCGGACCGAACGCGCGCCGTTCCGATTCGCCGCGATAGCTGTCGCCCTGCAGCGTGAAGCCGCGTTCCGCATCGCCCCAGTCCGCGCGAAAGCCGGCCTGCCGGCTGTCCCAGGCGTCCGTCTGCGCAACGTGTCGCGCGTCCCAGGTGTTGTCGATACGCACACGCCGCGCATAGACGCGATAGCTGCCGGATCCGAGCGAGCCACCCTGGCGCAGTGCCGCGGCGCGCTGGTCGGTCGCGACGGTCGCCGCGAGCAGGCCGTCGCGCGTCGCGCTCGCCGGCCGCGTGATCACGTTGATGACGCCGTTGACCGCGTTCGCGCCCCAGAGCGTGGCGCCGGGACCGCTGATGACCTCGATGCGCTCGACGTCCTGCAGCATGACTTCCTGCGAATCCCAGAACACGCCCGAGAACAGCGGCGTGTAGACCGTGCGGCCGTCGATGAGCACGAGCAGCTTGTTGCCGAGCGAATTGTTGAACCCGCGCGCCGAGATCGCGTAGCTCGCCGCGTTGACGCGCGCGATCTGCAGGTTCGGCGCAAGGCGCAGCGCCTCGGGCAAGGTCGCCGCGCCCGAGCGGCGGATGTCGTCGGCGATGATGACGTAGATCGAGGCCGCCGCGTCGAGCAGGCGCTCGGACCGGCGCGACACCGAGGTGACCTCGATGTCGCCGAGCTGCTCCAGGCTCAGATCGGCAAGATTCTCGGTCTGCGGACCGCCGGCTGCGGCCGTGCCGCCGAGCAGCAGACCCGCGGCAAATGCGAGACCGCGCCACGCGCCGACCGTGCGTTGCCACGGCGAACCCTGTCCGAAGCGAACGTCCATCCGCATCCCCCGATGCTCAACAGCGCCAGGACTGCACTCGCGAACGCCAGCGAGAGGAAGCGCAGCACGCGCCGCCGGTCGCCGCCCGATCTTCACGCCCACCCCATCAAAAATCAACGTGTGCGCGAGCGGACGCGGCAGGAGCTGCCGCAAGCGGGCCGGGCGCAACAAAGCGGCGATCCGGGCAGCGCGCGGACGTCACCCGCCGCATGCGTCGCCCAGAGTTCACTCGTAGCGTTGTAGCAAGTGCAGTCTCCGGGTCCGGTCGTCGCGCATCAGCGCAGAACGTGGGCGACGTGCCGACCAGACGGGAACCGCGCTACGCCCGGCTCATTCCGGCAACCCTGCCCGGCGCAGGCCCTCCGCGAACAGCGCGGCGTGTTGCGGCTGCCGGATCGGCAGCCAGCTGCCAAGCAGCGACAGACGCAGCGCCGGATTGAGCGCGCGCAGCCGGTCCATCGCGCGCCGTGCGTCGTCGGTCCGGTCCGCGAGCGCGTGGCTCGCCGCGATGATGCCGGCGACCATCAGAAAGCCCGGCACGTCCCGCGACGAGCGTTCCGCCCAGGTCGAGGCCATGTCGAAGCGGCCGGCCAGCAGATGCGCCATCGCCATGCCGGCCTGCATGCGGAACAGCTCCGAATCCAGCGGGCTCAGACGCATCGCATGCGCGAAGCGTTCGATCGCCGCGTCGGGCTCGCCGCGCCACAGGCGCAGGTATGCGCCGAGAAACCAGGCGGACGAAAGATTCGGATTGAGCACGAGCGCGCGGTCGAGCAAGGCGACGCCGCGGTCGAGATCGCCGCCGAAATGGGCCAATGCATGGCCGCCGCGCGTCAGCGCGACCGCGTCGTCCTTGCCGAGTGCCACGGCGCGGCAGGCCAGGTCGTGGCCCTCGGCGATATCACTCGCGGAACCGCCGGGCCAGTTGTTGATCCTGCGCCGTAGGCCGACGCGAATTCCCGGTCGAGTTCGATCGCCTTGCGGAACGACGGCAGCGCGGCGTCGATCGCGTCCGAAGTTCCGCGATGGAAGCTCGCCATTCCGTACAGGTAGTAGTCGTAGGAATCGAGGCTCCCGGTCGGCTTGCGCTGCGCGCGGCGGATTTCGGCGCGTTCGAGCTGCGGCGCGATCGCGCCGACGACGCTCTCGGTCATCCGGTCCTGCAGCTCGAAGATATCGTCGAGCGCACCCTCGAAGCGGTCGGCCCAGAGATGCCCGCCGGTCGCGGCATCGATGAGCTGGCCGGTGATGCGAATCCGACGGTCCGCCCTGCGCACGCTGCCTTCGAGCACGTAGCGCACGCCGAGCTCGCGGCCGACCTGCTTCACGTCGATCGTCCGGCCCTTGTAGGCAAAGCTCGAATTGCGCGCGATGACGAACAGCCAGCGCAGGCGCGACAGCGCACCGATGATGTCTTCGACCATGCCGTCGGCGAAGTAGTCCTGCTCGGGATCGCGGCTCAGATTCACGAACGGCAGCACCGCAATCGACGGCTTGTCGACCGGAGCCGGTGACGCCGCCGGCGGTTCGGCCGGGCCGGCCTTGGCGTCCGGCGAGCCGTGCGTTGCCGCCGCCCGGCTTTCCGTGACCGCGCCGACGAAGCGGAACCCCTTGCGCGCGACCGTGCGTATCAGCGTTTGATCGTGGCCGTTGTCGCCGACGGCCTTGCGCACCGCATTGATATGACTGGCCAGCGTCGATTCCGAGACGATGCGTCCGTCCCAGACCGCGTGCAGCAGATCGTCCCGGCTGACGACGCGCTCACGGTTTTCCACGAGATAGACGAGCAGATCGAACACTTTCGGCGGCGTCGCGACGATGCCCGACGGCAGCCGGGAAAGCTCCCGCCGGTCGAGATCCAGCACGCAGTGTCCGAACACCAATGCCATTGCGCTCCTTTCCCGCGCGCCGCGCCGCCAACCCCGGAACGAATACCGCCATCGGGCATCGATGATAGCGCGGCCGCACTGGCCGCCTCTGCGCGATGCCAAGGAAAACACAAGCACAACACAAAGCGGCCGCAAGGCCGCGCACGGCCAGTTTGCGCATGCTTTGCGTCAAGGGCGGCCGGATCCGGCCACAGGAGAAACGCATGAAAATCGTCATCATCGGCGGCAGTGGTCTCATCGGAACCCGCGTCGGCAACCGCCTGCGCGCGAACGGCCACGATGTCGTCGCCGCGTCGCCGAGCACGGGCGTCGACACGATCTCCGGCGAGGGCCTGTCCGCCGCGCTCGCGGGTGCCGATGTCGTCGTCGACGTCGCGAATTCGCCGTCGTTCGAGGACAAGGCCGCACTCGCCTTCTTCGAGACCTCCGGCACGAACCTGCTGGCCGCGGAGAAGGCCGCCGGCGTGAAGCATCACGTCGCGCTGTCGGTCGTCGGCACCGACCGCAATCCGGACATCGGCTATTTCCGCGCGAAGCTCGCGCAGGAAAACCTGATCAAGTCCTCCGGAATTCCGTACACCATCCTCCACGCGACGCAGTTCTTCGAATTCGTCGACGGCATCATCCGTTCGAACGCCGAAGGCAGCGCGACGCGCCTGTCGCCGG
>CAMLLF010000121.1 GCA_946480705.1 uncultured Lysobacteraceae bacterium
CACGCCGCCGCCGCCGATCGACGTCCAGACCGTGCGGTCGGACGCTTCGCGCCATTCGCGCTGCTGCTCGTCCTGACGACGCTGCTCGGCGCTCTCGATCTCGCGCACGAGCGCGCGGATGCGGTCCATCGTGACGCGTCCGCGATCGGTCGCAAACAGCGCGAGCGCCGCGCTGCCGTCGCCGTTCTGCCGCAACCGGATCGATTCTTCGAGCTCTGAAAATTTTTCCGCAATGAGTTGGCGCAGCGCGTCGAAGCGGCGTTGCTGCTCCTCGTCACCGGAAATCAAGGCCTGCAGCTGCTGCTGCACGGCCGCGACATCGCTTTTTGCCGCGGTGAACGGTTCGAGATAGCGGCCTTCGCCGCTGATGAGGTAACCGCGCTGGCCACTCTCGGCATCCTTCATGGCCGACAGGGCGTCGCCGAGGCCGACGAGAATCGACGACGAACGCTGCACGCGAGCCGCGCTGGTCGTGCGATTTACCAGAGCCTGCCAGGAGAACCATGCAATGAGCCCGACGGCGAACAGGGCGAGCGCAAAGCCGATGGCGGCTTTCGGAGGCAGGAATCCGAGCGCGCGCAGGTTGCGCTGATCGTCCGCCGCAATCGAATCGGGCATGCAAAGACCTGTTGGCTGATGGGCGCGAGAACTGAGCGGGGATACTGCCGCATGGCAGAGCCCGCTGTCGCCCTCTGAACACACGCTCGACGGCGCGCGCGATGATCACGCGGGCCTCGACCCCTGCGGACGACGTGCGCCCACCTGCGAAAAATCCACATATCCATATCGGCGTGAGCGCCGCGTGACGGACGAGCACGCCGCACGGCGGGCGTTTCGCCCGCCCGCCGTGCCGCGGGTTCAACGGCTTAGAAGTCGCGCCGGCCCGGCGCGCCGAAGGCGTTGCCGCCGTTGTCGCGGCGCTCGCTGCCGGAGCTGCGTGCGTTCGAGTTGCCGGAAGTGCTACCCGAGCTGCCGCGCGGGGTCTCGTCCTCGGTGCTCTCGCCGCGTGCGGCCGCGGCGGCCTTGCGGTGCGCGCTGCCGCGCGCCTCGCCGCCGCGACGGCCGATGGCCGCCATGTGTTCGCGATTCTGGCTGACCGCTTCGCCGCCCTTGCGGCCGGCTTCGCGCGCCTCTTCGGAAGTGAATTCGTGCGCCGTGCCGCGCGCGTGCGCCGCCCGACCGCCTTCGCTGGCGATCGCGCGCTGCCGTGCTTCGTCCATCGAGGCGAAGCCGCGCCGGCTCGTGCCGCTGCTCTCCGCCCGGCGGCCGGCCGGAGTCTGGCGGTCGTCGCCGCCGGTCTGCGCCGAGTCTTCGGGTTTGCGCTGGTCGTTCGGGTTCATTGCTCTCTCCATTGATGGCCGTGGTCTCTCGCTGCGGCCGCCCTGCTCGTGTTCGCGAAACCGGGCCGATATGTCGGGGCGGCAACGGAGCTACCGCAATGACCGTGCCAGCCGCACTCAGCAGCGACCACGCGTTCAGTCATCGCCGGCGCCGCTTGCTGCAGCGCACCAAACGCGGAAATTGTTTCCGCGGGCCGGCAGAAAATGCGCGCTGCCGTGTGCCGGCGGCGTGAAGCACGAGCTCGCTTTGGCGCGAGCGGGCGGCGGCGACGCGGCCGTCGGCCGCGGGAACGGGGAATCGGGACGGTGCAGCGTACGGTGGCGCGCATCCCGCACGGGAAACGAAGAAGCGACCGCGACAGATTGAGAGGTTGGGCCTCGAGGCGGCAGATTGTTGCTTCAGTGCGCAACAGCGCCTCGCTGATCGACGTCGACGAACACTGATCACTTTATGAATTCGTATCTTTATACCTATTTATTCAATACTCGTTCGTCCGTACGCACGGTAACGTTTGAAAACCGTGAAATTTTTTCACTGTCGTTTTCGCGGATCCGCACTTACCATCGCGGGCTCGTACGTTCGATGTGGGCACGACGCTGTCGGACCGGGGCTCTGGAAACACCTGCAAGACCGTCGCTGCTGATCGTCGACGACGACGTCAGCTTCGTCCGCGCGGCAGCGGAAATCGCGCGCACGATCCCCTACGACATCACCGTTGCCGACACCGTACGCCAGGCCGAGCACTGGCTGCGGCGCGAAGCGTTCGACCTGGCGCTCGTCGACCTCGTGCTCCCTGACGGATCCGGCCTCGACCTCGTTTCCGCGTGCGCGCGCCGCGCGACCGCGGTCGTGCTCGCGACGGGCCACCCGACCGTCGAATCGGCCGTACAGGCCTGCCGCACGTCGCTGCTCGACTATCTGATCAAGCCGATCGACCCGGCGCGCTTCCGCGAACTCCTCGAACGCACCGCGCAGCGGCGGCGACTGCCGACGCCGATCCCGACCGGCGGATGGCACGGCATCGTCGGCAGCTCGGCCGCGCTGTGCCGGCTCGTCACGCAGATCCAGCGCGTCGCGCCGACCGATGCCTCGGTGCTGATGCTCGGCGAGAACGGCGTCGGCAAGCGCCTCGCCGCGCGCGCGATTCACACGGAGAGCGGCCGCTCCGGCCCGTTCCTCGAAGTCAGCTGCTCCGGCCTCGCGCCCGACGCGCTCGCTGCGCAGCTGTTCGGCCAGGCGGACGACGACGACGGCGACTTCGAGCGCGCGCGCGACGGCACGCTGTTCCTCGACGATGTCACGGCGCTCCCGCCGCCGCTGCAGCTGCGCCTGCTTCACGCGATCGAGCGCGCGCCGGCGGACCGCGGCACGCGCGTGATCTCGGCGAGCGGCCCCGAACCGCGCATGCTCGCCGACGACGGCCTGCGCGAAGAACTCTGCTACCGGCTCGGCGAATTCCCGATCGCGATTCCGCCGCTGCGCGAACGCCTCGACGACGTGACCGCGCTCGCGAATCACTTTCTCGCCCAGGCCAACGACCGCCACCGCACGCGCAAGGCGTTCACCGGCGAAGCGATCGAACAGCTGCGCCGCTATTCCTGGCCCGGCAACGTGCGCGAGCTGCGCAACGTCGTCGGCTACGCCTACATCATGAGCGCGAGCGACGCGATCGGCGATCCACTCGGCCAGATCCGCGTGCCCGAGCCGCTGCAGGAAACGCCGAGCACGCTGACGGTCGCCGTCGGCACGACGTTCGAGGAAATCGAGCGGCGCATGCTCATGAAGACGCTCGAGTTCTTCGGCAACGACAAGACCAAGGCCGCGCGCGCGCTCGGCGTCAGCGTCAAGACGATCTACAACCAGCTCGCGCGCTACTACAACGCGACCGAGCCCGAGTGAGGACGAACCACCGCGCCCGCTTGACTCGGCCCCGGATTCGCCCGCAGATGCGGCATTCCTGCCGCCCTGCCGCCGCGCGATGGATTTCGAACCGCCCTACCCGTTCACCTCGACGAGCAGCGTCGCGCGCGCCTATCTCTACGTGCTGCCCTGCCAGGGCGAGGATTGGCTGAAGCTCGGCTTTTCGCGCGATCCGCTCGCACGCATGCAGCAGCTGCATCCGCGCTTCTTCGAGTTCTTCGATACCGACCTCGCTTTCGCGGTCGAGACCGAAACCGTGCGCGACGCGCGCGCGCTGGAGACACGGTTCGGCCGCGCGCTGCGGACGCACGCGGCGCCGGCGCCGCTGACCGTGTCGCCCGCGGCCGGCGGCAGCACCGAGTGGTACCGCGGCGCCTACGCGCACCTCGCCGCCGCCGCGGACGCGCTCGGGCTCGAAGGCTATCCGCTGCACCGCCCGCTGCGGCCCTGGATGACCGCGCGGCTCGAAGCCGGCGCGGAACTGCTCTACGCCTGGACCGCGCTGCTGTCGCCCGACGAACTCGGCGCGCGCGGCGCCGCGAGCCGTGCGACCGTAGCGCAGCGCCGCGTCGCCGACGTGCTCGACGCCTACCGCGCCGCCGGCATCGGCCTCGCCCACCGGCTGCCGGCGGGCGTGCTCGACTGGCACGACGCCGCGAGCCTGTACGGACCGCGAACCTGACCGGCGACTCCGGCAAGCGAATTGCAGCGGCTCGCCGTGACGCGTCCGCGCACACCGAGCAACGGAGCTGCCATGAGTCTCGCCGCGTACCGGAAAAAACGGAATTTCTCGCGCACGCGGGAACCCGCGCCCGACGACGCGGCGACGCACGACGCGCGCAGCCTGTTCGTCGTGCAGCTGCATCATGCGCGGCGCCGCCACTACGATTTCCGCCTGCAGGTCGGCGACACGCTCAAGAGCTGGGCCGTGCCCAAGGGTCCGAGCTTCGATCCCGAGGTCAAGCGCCTCGCTGCCGAGGTCGAGGATCATCCGCTGGCCTACGCCGAGTTCGAAGGCGAGATCCCGCACGGCGAGTACGGCGGCGGCCACGTCGCGCAGTTCGATCGCGGCGTCTGGAGCAGCGACGGCGACGTCGCGCAGCAGCTGCGCAAGGGGCATCTGCGCTTCGAACTGTTCGGCAACCGGCTCAAGGGCAGCTGGCACCTCGTCCGCACGCGCCGCGGCCGCGGCAAGCAGCACGACTGGCTGCTGATCAAGGACGACGACGCCTACGCCGGCCCGACCGAAGCCGACGACCTGCTCGCAGGCGTCACACCGCCGCCGGAGCGCGCATCGACGAAGCGCACCACAACCAAGCGCGCCGCGACGAAGCGCGCTGCGACGAAGTCGGCCGCACCGGCGCCGCGCGCGCGCGGCGGACGGCGTATCGATTGGGAAAAGCGTGCATCGGCGCTGCCGGGCGCGCGCCGCGCGCGGCTGCGTGACGCGGCGTTCGCGCCGCAGCTTGCGCAGCTCGCCGCGCAGATTCCCCCGGGCGACGGCTGGCTGCACGAACTCAAGTGGGACGGCTATCGTCTGGTCGCGCTGCTGCGCGGCGGCAAGGCGCGGCTCTGGTCGCGCAATGCGATCGAATGGACGGACAAGCTGCCCGACATCGTCGCGGCGCTGGAACGCCTGCGCGTCGACGACGCCGCGCTCGACGGCGAACTCATCGCCGGCGGCGGCGCGCATCACGACTTCAGCCTGCTGCAGTCCACGCTCGCCGGCGACGCCCAGGCGAGCCTCACGTACGTGCTGTTCGATCTCGTGCATCTGTCCGGATTCGATCTGCATGCCACACCGCTGCACGTCCGCAAGACGCTGCTCGCGGAACTGCTGAAGCAGCCGCCCGGGCATCTCGCGTACAGCTCGCATATCGAGGGCGACGGCGCCGCAGCCTTCGAACTCGCGACGAGCCGCGACTTCGAAGGCACGATCGCCAAGCGCGCCGATTCGCCGTATCGCGGAGGCCGCAGCGACGACTGGCGCAAGATCAAGCGCGCGCACAGCGACGAATATGCCGTCGTCGGATTCACCGCGCCGCGCGGCAGCCGCAGCGGCTTCGGATCGCTGCTGCTCGCGCGTCATGTCGACGGCGCGTGGCGCTTCGCCGGGCGCGTCGGTTCCGGCTTCGACGACGCGCAGATGCGCCACGTCGCCGAGCTGCTGCCGGCCCGCACGAGCACCACGCCGAGCGTGCCGGTCGACGCGATCGACACCGACCTGCGCACGGCACGCTGGTTCGCGCCGGCGTTCGTCGTCGAAGTCTTCAGCCGCGGCGAAGGCCGGCAGGGCCTGCTGCGCCAACCCTCGCTCAAGGCCATCCGCATGGACAAGATCGTAGCCGACCTCGCCGGTTCGCGCCGCCGTTCCGCGACCGAGAACAGGACCGCCGCGAAGGAATCGCCGCGCCGCCGGCGTTCGCGCGATGCTGACACTCATGCCGGCAACGATGCCGGCGACATCGCGATCACGCATCCGGAACGGCTCGTGTTTCCCGAGGACGACATCCGCAAGCAGGACGTCGTCGACTATTACCGCGCCGTCGCACCGTGGCTGCTGCGCGAGATCGCGGGCCGGCCGCTGTCGATCGTGCGCTGTCCCGACGGCATCGCACAGGCCTGTTTCTTCCAGAAACATCGCACCGCCGGCATCAAGCATGTCGATCGCGTGCGGCTCAAGGAGGAATCCGGCGCGACGCGCGACTATCTCGTCGTCAACGACGAACGCCAGCTGCTCGAACTCGTGCAGTTCAACGCGCTCGAATTCCACCCCTGGGGTTCGCACGCCGCGAACCCCGACCGCGCCGACCGGCTCGTGTTCGATCTCGATCCCGGGCCGGGCGTGAGCTGGAGCGACATCAAGCGCGCGGCGCGCGACCTGCGCGATCTGCTTGCGCAGACCGCGCTGGAATCGTTTCTGCGCACCTCGGGCGGCAAGGGCCTGCACGTCGTCGTGCCGCTGAATCCCGGCTGCGACTGGGATCTCGTCAAGCGCTTCGCGCAGGGCTTCGCACGCAGCCTCGCCGAGCAGCAGCCCGATCGCTTCGTCGCCGTCATGACCAAGTCCAAACGCAACGGGCTCATCTTCGTCGACTACCTGCGCAACGGCCGCGGCGCGACCAGCGTCGCCTCGTACTCGCTGCGCGCGCGCGCCGGCGCGCCGGTGGCCATGCCGATCGACTGGAGCGAACTCGCGCGGCTCACGAGTCCGGCCGCGTTCGACCTGCATTCCGCACGACGCCGCCTTGCACGACGCAAGCACGATCCCTGGGACGGCATCGAGACGCTGAAGCAGAACCTGTCGCGCTGGGCGCACTAGCGCGATTGCGGCGGACGCGGCCGGACCGAGGCGCGTTGGCATATCGCTTGCTGCCGCAAACGTCGCGCGCCAGCGCATCCCTGAACCGCGACAGCCGGAGGTCGCCATGATCGTCACGAACTATCTGTCCGCATTTGCTACGGGCATCGCGCTCGCCGTCGTCGGCGTAGCGACCGCGCAGAATCCCCCGACGCCCGCGCCGGAGAAGACGGCCGCCACGCCGGCGCCGCAGCCCGCGGCCGGCGATGCGGCCGCGCTGAGCACGCTGCGCGCGGTCAACAAGCACGAGATCGCCGCCGCCGAGCTCGCCCAGTCCAAGAAAGTCGATGCCGCGACGATGGACTACGCCAAGATGCTGCAGAAGGACCACACGGCAAATCTGGAAAAAGTGGAATCCATCAGCAAGCTCACGAAGACACCGCTCGCCGAGAGTCCCGACGTGAAGACGCTCGAGGAGAAGAAGAAGGCCGAACGCGACACGCTCGCGAAGCTCGACGGCACGTCGTTCCAGACGGCATATCTCGACGCGATGATCGCCGGGCATGCCGACGTGCTGAGCCAGCTCGACACCAAGCTCCTGCCCGGCGCGACCGACGCCGCCGTGCAGCAGCATCTGCGCGCGACGCGCGAAAGCGTGAACCGCCATCTGACCAAGGCCAAGGAACTGCGCGGCAAGCAGTGACGCGTCTTGCCCCTTGCGAAGCTTGGCCCATTGCCCACGGAGAACCGCATGAACCGCAACGGCAACGATCGCGACCGCCCGCGGCAGCCGCCCCGCACCGACCTGCGCGACTACGCGGGCGTGCAGCGCGGGACCTACGGCCGCTATGACGAAGACGACTGGCAGCCGCGCGATAAGCCTGGCTCCGACCGCTGGGGCTACGGCGACTACGTCGCCGAGCGCGGGCTGAGCCAGCAGCCCGGCGGAATGTCCTCGCACTTCGACGCCGAGGCGCAGCGCGGTGACTATCGCGGCCATTACGGCGCCGAACGCGGCCACGGCCGCGAAAGCGGCTACTACGGCAGCGGTGTCGAGGACGGCGGCGCCGGGTACGCCCCATCCGGCGCGCAGCAGCATCCCGGACGCGGCGGATTCGGATCCGGCGCCTACGGCGGCTACGCCGAACGCACGAGCGGACAACCCGGCAGCGGCGCCTACGGTCGTCCGCGCGGCCGCCCCGGCGAAGACTTTCGCGGCCGCGGCCCGAAGAACTACGTCCGCAGCGACGAGCGCCTGCGCGAAGACATCAGCGAGCGCCTGACCGCCGACCCGCAGATCGACGCCAGCGAGATCACTGTCGAAGTCCACGACGGCCACGTGACCCTGACCGGCAGCGTCGACCGCCGCCAGACCCGTTATCGCGTCGAAGACCTCGTCGACGCCTGCAGTGGCGTCCGCGACATCGACAACCGCCTCGGCGTCGGTCCCGCGCAGACCACTGGCACCGGCGACGCAACGAACAGGACGCCGCCGAAAAACGCGTGAACGCGCAGGTCGGGGTGAGCCGCAGGCGAACCCCGACATCGCAGCGATTCCGCCGCGAGGAACCCATGCGAGGGAATGTCTGCCGCGTTGTTCAAATAGGCACAGACCTCCCCCGCCACGCGTTCGGCAGTAGCGACTACCTCGACGTTGGGGTTCGCCTTCGGCTCACGGCCAGCCTACGCGGCCTGCGCTTTCGCCGTCACCCGGCGCGATTTTCCGCGGCGCAGCAGCCACGTGATGCTCAGCGGCGCGAGGGCGAGCGGCAGCAGGTAATAGGCCGCGCGATAGACGAGCACGCCGGCGACGACGCGGTGCGGATCGAGGCTGCCGCTGAGGCTCTTGAGGATCACGTAGTCGAGCACGCCCCAGCCGCCGGGCACGTGCGTGACGGCGCCCGCGATCGCGGCGACGAGCAGCGAGGCCAGGGTTTCGCCGTAGCCGGCGCCGTCGCCGAGCGCCAGACGCAGCACCAGGCCCATCAGCGCCCAGTTCGTCGCGCCGACGGCGATCTGCGTGACCGCGAGGCCGATCGCTGGGAAACGGAATTCGTGGCCGCGGATGCGCCACTGCGTCTGCCGCAGGCATGCGGCCAGATAGAACGCGACCGCGAGCGCCGCGCCGCCGCTCAGCGCGATCGCACCGCCGTCGCCGATCCAGCGCGTCATCACGAGCGGAGGTACCCACAGCGGCAGGCTTGCGAGCAGCACGAGGTAGCCGAGCCAGTTCGCCGCCATGCTCAGCGCGATCATGCGCGACACGTCGGCCACGGCCACGCCCTGGCTGCAGTACAGCTTG
>CAMLLF010000122.1 GCA_946480705.1 uncultured Lysobacteraceae bacterium
CAGGCCGATGCCCATGACGACGAACTGCGCCTCGACGACGGCGCCGTTGCCGCACTTGAGTTCGAAGCTGCCGTCGTCGCGTTTCTTGATCGCGGTGACTTCGTGGCCGTGGCGCACGTTGATCTTGAGCCGGGCGGCGGCTTCGTCCCAGGCGCCGAGGATGGTTTCGCGCGAGCCGGCCTTGAACGGCACGGGAGAGCGCAACGGCAGTATCCCGGGCTCGTCCATGACGAACTTGCCCTTCTGGTAGCGATAGATGGTGTTGGACAGATGCGGCTCGGCTTCGAGCAGCACGTGCGACTCGCCGCGCTCGGCCGCGCGCGCCGCGGCGGAAAGGCCGCCAGGCCCGGAGCCGACGATCGCAATGCGGAAACGCTCGCTCATTTCCTACCTCGCTGGGTGGCTCGAAAGCCGCCGGGCTAGTACCGATGAAATGCGCCACGGTCCCCTGACGGACCATCGAGCCGGGCGAACGGACGTCGCCGCGGTTCCTGCGCCGGGACTGTAACGCATCGGAGAGGGGATTCATGACATCGGTGCGCGCCGGCCGTCATACTCGGCGGCACTGCCGGCCCCGTGCCGACGCAGGCCGGACGCGGGCAGGGCAACGGAGGCGCGATGAGGCATGTGGAAAGGCTGTCCGCGGTAGCGGAAACGGTGTCGCGGATCCTGGCTCACGGCGGCGGCCAGCTGCGCCTCGCCGCGCCGCTGGGTCTCGGCAAGCCCAACGTGCTGCTCAATGCGCTGTATCGCGCGGTCGTGGCCGACCCGAACCAGTCGCTGCACATCTTCACCGCGCTGTCGCTCGCGCGGCCGGCGCCGAAGTCGGATCTCGAGCGGCGCTTTCTCGGACGCTTTCTCGACCGGCACTTCGGCGCCGACTATCCCGATCTCGACTACGCCGTCGCGCGCCGCGACGGCACGCTGCCGGCGCGCGTGCGCGTCAGCGAGTTCTATCTGCAGTCGGGCGCGCTGCTCGACAACGCGCAGGCGCAGCGCGAGTACGCGAGCCTCAACTACACGCATGTCGCGCGCGACCTTGCCGGCGCGGGCATCAACGTCGTCGTGCAGCTGGTCGCGCGTCGCGTCGAGGATGGGCGCGAGCGGCTGAGTCTCGCGAGCAATCCCGATGTGACGCAGGACCTCATCGACGAGATGGCGTCCTGCGGGCGGCCGCGGCCGCTGGTCGTCGGCGTCGTGCATCCGCGGCTGCCGTTCGTCGCGAACGAGGCCGAGGTCAACGCGGATTTCTTCGACCTGCTGCTCGACGACCCGGCCTGCGACCACACGCTGTTCGCGCTGCCGCGCGAGCCGGTCAGCGCGCCCGAGTTCGCGCTCGGCCTGCACGCGAGCACGCTGGTCCGCGACGGCGGCACCTTGCAGATCGGCATCGGCGCGTTGTCGGACGCGGTCGTGCACGCGCTGCTGCTGCGCCAGCGCGACAACGCGGCCTATCGCGAGGCGCTGGCCGCAGTCGGCGGCGCGCATCCGCTGGCCGAGGCGGTCGGCGGGCTCTCGACGTTCGAGCGCGGCCTGTACGGCGCGAGCGAGATGGTCATGGACGGCTTCATGCACCTCGCACGCGGCGGCGTGCTCAAGCGCCGCGTGTTCGACGATTTCGCGATCGAGCAGGCGCTGGCCGAGGGCGCGATCGGCGAGACGCTGAAGACCGGCGACGTCGAACGGCTGTATGCGAGCGGCGCGCTGCCGGGGCTGATACACGGTCCGGAGCTTGCGCGGCTGATGCGCTGCGGCCTGCTGCCGGAAGGCTGTACGATCGACGGCGACCAGGTGCAACTGCCCGACGGCGCGACGGTGCCCTGCGACCTGCGCGAGATGAGCGCGCGCGCGGCGCTGGGCCGCGCGATGACCGGACGCCGGCTGCGCGACGGGCGCTATCTGCGCGGTGCGTTCTATCTGGGTTCGGTCGAGTTCTATCGCTGGTTGTCGGAACTGGACGGCGACGATTTCGACGGCGTGTCGATGACGCGCGTGTCGGACATCAACCAGCTCTACGGCGGCCGCGAGACGCTGGACGCGCTGCAGCGCCGCGACGGGCGCTTCTTCAATACCTGCATGATGGCCACGGCGCTCGGCGCGGCCGTGTCCGACGCGCTGGAGGACGGCCGCGTGGTCAGCGGCGTCGGCGGGCAGTACAACTTCGTCGCGATGGCGCACGCGCTGCGCGACGGCCGTTCGGTGCTGCTGTTGCGTGCCTGCCGCGGCAGCGCGGACGGCGCGCGGTCGAGCATCCGCTGGAACTACGGGCACACGACGATCCCGCGCCACCTGCGCGACGCGTTCGTGACCGAATACGGCGTGGCCGACCTGCGCGGAAAATCCGACGAGGACTGCGTCAAGGCCATGCTCGCGGTCAGCGATGCGCGTTTCGTCGACGGTCTCGTCGCGCAGGCCAAGGCCGCCGGCAAGCTCGCGGCCGGCTTCGCCGTGCCGGAGGCATGGCGCCGCAACACGCCGGAATTCCTGTCGGCCGCGCTCGCGCCGCTGCGCAAGCGTGGCCTGTTTGATGCATTCCCGTTCGGCACGGATTTCACGCCGGTCGAACTTCAATTGGCCGGCGCGCTCCAGTGGCTCAAGCAGCGCAGCGCGCGTCGCGGCGGGCGGATCACGCTGCTGCTGAGCGCGCTCAGGAACGGAACGCCGCGCGTCGAGGAAGCCGCCGCGCTTGAACGGATGGGACTGGATTCACCGCAGACGCTGGCGGAAAAGTGGCAGCGTCGGCTCGTGCTCACGGGGTTGCGCCGCTGAGCTCGTTGACCGTGAAGATTATGAGAAGGACGAAGTTCACGCGCTAAACTCATGACCATACGCAGGAAGCCACAGGGGCAACCTCGATGAACGACTGGCTCCAACGCCTGTCGCGCGACTGGCCGGAACGTCATCCGCCGTTTCGCGACGACTTCGCGACCGACGCGAAGGCAGTACGCAACTGGCTGAACCA
This sequence comes from uncultured Lysobacteraceae bacterium, assembly GCA_946480705.1. Next base: position 2,963 of record CAMLLF010000122.1, read on the forward strand.
TCTGCCGCTCGCGAATCCGGCGGCGACCTCGCGGCAGTTGCTCGACGCGCTGATGGTCATGAACCGCATGCGCATCGAGCCGCAGCAGCGGCTCGATGCGCTCGAGCTGCTGCGCGGGCCGGTGCTGCAGGTCATCGGCAGCATCGACCGGCAGATTCTCCTGGAGAGCTTTCCGCTGGCGCCGCCGAAGATGCAGCTCGCGCGCACCGCGCAGGACTTCGAGCGCGAGATCGGCCTGGGCTATGTGCAGATCCTTCACGACTTCTGCGCTCCGGGCGGCAAGGTGCCGTTTCTCAAGGGAAAGTCGGTCGCGCTCGCGGCCGTGCGCGCGCTGCAGCACTACGGCAATCTGCTGGCCAAGGCCTACACGCTCTATCACACGCCGCCGGCCGGGGTCTGGCTGCGGCTGCATGACGTGTTCGTCGCCGCGGTGCAACTGCGCCTGGACGACAAGACTGCGACCGATCCGAGCCTCGGCGGCGCGGAACTGTCGCCGCGGCACGCCTATGCGCATGCGCTGCTGCTCGCGCTGAGCAATCCGTATCGCTATACCCAGCGCGAGATGGCCGACGTGTTCGCGCTGACGCGCGCGCTCGCGCCGTATTGCCAGATCGGCCATGGCCGCGCGCCGGTCGCGGGCTTCGCCGTGCTGACCGACCAGGACCAGGGCGTGGGCTACGTGCCCGAGGAACGCCAGCTCGCGGCCGAAGGACTGCTGTCGTTCGACCCGCATCCGGTGCAGCGCATGATCGAGGGGCACGTGCAGCTGCTGCCGCCGGGGGCGGATTTCCTGACCTTCCGGCTCAAGGGCGGTCCGCCGGTGCAGGCGCGGCGCAGTGTCGTCGACCGGCTGACGCGCAGCTGGGGCGGCAGCGCCGAGCGCGGGCATGCGCGGCTCGCGGCCGGTCATCAGCTCGACACCGTGATCGGCCTGCATGCGCTGCACCACATGCTGGCCGGCAACGAGGATTTCGACGCGTTCCTGCGCCGCGTGCGCGGCCAGGCGATCAGCCTGACCGCGCGCGAAAGCGCCTCGTCGTGGGCGACGCAGAGCAGCGAGGTCAGGCCGGTCGTGCAGCGCGCGCGCGTGCTGGACCAGAGCCTCGGCGGCTATCGGCTGGTCTGGGACAAGGCCGATCTGGCGCGTGCCAAGGTCGGCGAGCTCGTCGGGCTGACGCCGACCGCGGCCGAGGACGACGAAGACGACGACCGCGACTGGATGGTCGGCGTGATCCGCTGGATCCGCATCGACGACGCCGATTCGGTCGACGCCGGCATCGAGCTGCTCGCGCGGCGCGCGCAGCCGGTCGGCATCGCGAGCTTCGAACCGACCGGGTCGGTGCGCGCCGCAATGCGCGGCGTGCTGCTGCTCGATCAGGACAACGGCCATGCGATGACCGTGCTGGCGCCGCATCTGTTCGACCGTCATGCGCACGAACTGGAACTGACGCGGCCGGCCGATCCGCTCGACTGGGAAACGCGCGCGAGCGTCGCGCGCCTGGGCGACGTGACCGTCGTGGACGCCAGCCATTCCTATCAGCGCGTGCTGATCGGGCGCGCGCCGACGCAGGAAGAGCTCGACGAATCCGACGCGGTCGAGAGCGACGCCGAGGAGCCGCGCGCCGACGGTACGACCGGGTAAGGCGCGCGTCGATGCGGCAGTGCCTCGACCGATCGATGGCACCGGCGCTCAGGCGGCACTAAACTCGCGGCTTCGCTTTCCGCCCGCCCTCCTGCATGACTCCCGAATCCGATACCCGCGTCGCCAGCGCCGCCCCACGCCGGGGCAGCGTCGGCGTCGATGTCGCCGGCGTCGCCATCGGCGGCCGCTCGCCGATCGTCGTCCAGTCGATGACCAATACCGACACCGCCGACATCGTCGCGACGACCCGCCAGGTGGCCGAACTCTGGCGCGCGGGGTCGGAACTCGTCCGCGTGACCGTCAACACCGCCGAGGCCGCCGCCGCCGTGCCGCGCATCCGCGAACGCCTCGACATGATGGGCGTCGGCGCGCCGCTGATCGGCGACTTCCACTACAACGGCCACACGCTGCTGACCAACGAGCCGGCTGCGGCAGAAGCGCTGGCCAAGTACCGCATCAACCCGGGCAACGTCGGCTTCGGGAAAAAGAAAGATCTGCAGTTTTCCACGATCGTCGAGCTGGCGATCCGCCACGGCAAGGCCGTGCGCATCGGCGCGAACTGGGGCTCGCTCGACCAGGAACTGCTCGCGCGCATGATGGACGAGAACCACGAGCGCGCGGTTCCCTGGGATGCGCCGCGCGTGATGCGCGAGGCGCTGATCCGCTCGGCGATCGATTCCGCCGCCCGCGCCGAGGAACTCGGACTCGCGCGCGAGCGCATCGTGCTGTCGTGCAAGGTGTCGGGCGTGCAGGAACTCATCGCGGTCTACCGCGACCTCGCCGCACGCAGCGACTACGCGCTGCACCTGGGCCTGACCGAGGCCGGCATCGGTTCCAAGGGCATCGTCGCGTCGAGCGCGGCGCTCGCGGTGCTGCTGCAGGAAGGCATCGGCGACACGATCCGCATCTCGCTGACGCCGGAACCGCAGGAATCGCGCACGCGCGAGGTCATCGTCGCCCAGGAGCTGCTGCAGACCATGGGCCTGCGCGCGTTCACGCCGCTCGTGACCGCGTGTCCGGGCTGCGGACGCACGACGTCGACGTTCTTCCAGGAACTCGCCAAGGCCGTGCAGGACCATGTCCGCGCGCGCATGCCCGAGTGGCGCATCCAGTACGACGGCGTGGAAAACCTGACGCTCGCGGTCATGGGCTGCGTCGTCAACGGCCCCGGCGAGTCCAAGCACGCGAACATCGGCATCTCGCTGCCGGGCAGCGGCGAGGCGCCGGCGGCGCCGGTGTTCATCGACGGCGTGAAGACGCAGACCCTGCGCGGCGATTCGATCGCGCAGGAGTTCATCGGCATCCTCGACCGTTACGTCGCCGACACGTATCGCGCGAAGGCGGGCTGAGGCGCGGGGCGTTCGATCGCCTGAAAGAAATTTCTGGAAGTCTGTCGATTCCGGTGTTGCCGGATCGACGCGTAAGCCGGAACCGGCTTCCCGCGCGTCGCCGGTTCTGGCATACCGCAGACCCCGGCGCGTGTGCGCCGGCGGCGTTCTCAGACCAGAAGGAGATGGGCATGAAGATCGAACCGTATCTGATGTTCGACGGCAACTGCGCCGAGGCGTTCGCGTATTACGCGCAGCACCTGGGCGGCAAGATCGTCCACACGATGAAATACAGCGAGGCGCCCGAGGGCGAAGGCTGCGGCCCGGAATACAGCGACAAGGTCATGCATTCGATGATCGTCATCGACGGTCACGGACTGATGGGCTCGGATGCGATGTCGTCCTACTGCCCGTACGAGAAGCCGCGCGGCATTTCGCTCGCGCTGGCACCCGACTCGCTGGCCGAGTGCGAACGCATCTTCGCGGCGCTGTCCGACGGCGGCGAAGTGCAGATGCCGCTCGAGAAGACGTTCTGGGCATTCCGCTTCGGCACCTGCACGGACAAATTCGGGATTTCGTGGATGGTGAATCTCGAGAAGGAAGGGTGAGGGGAGGCTTCGGCCCGGCGTCGGAGCTTCTGCAACAGCAGTCGCGGGAAGGCGACGCCCGCTGAGCCGACACCCGTCCCACCCATACCCTCCCCTCGATGGGGAGGGTTTTTGCGCACGTGCAGGGCACCTTCGCACGCGCGTGCGGCCTGCTTGGGAAAGCCTGTCGAACCGGAGTTCTGCGTGAAGCTGCGCGCTTTTTATCGCTTCTCTATTTTTCTCGCTTCTATCCTCTGTTTCCTGACTTCCGCCGCCGCATCGCCGCGCATCCTCACCGGCACCGAGGCCGGAGCCGCGTGGCGCATCGACGTGCCGGAGAACTGGAACGGCCGGCTCATCGTGTTTTTCCGCGGCAACAGTCCGCGGGCCGAGCGCTTCGACGATCAGCCGTATGTGCAGGGCGGCCGCGCGATCATGCTGCAGCGCGGTTTCGCGCTCGCGCAGTCGGGGTATGCGCGCGCCGACTGGAACATCGCCGATGCGCACCGCGATACCGAATGGGTGCGCAGGCACTTCGTCGCGAAAATCGGCAAGCCGACCCACACCTTCGCGATCGGGCAGTCGATGGGCGGCCTTGCCGTGGCGCATGCGCTGGAGCAGAAAGGCACGGCGTATTCGGGCGGGCTGTCGCTGGCCGGCACGCTCGGCGGCGGCGACGCGCTGTTTCAGCAGGCGTTCGTGAATCTCGCGGCGTTCGATTTCTATTTTCCCGGCACGGTCGGGACCATCGTGCCGGTGCCGCCGGCGCAGGCGCTCGATGCCGCTGCCGTGCGCGCGCTCGACGCGGCAGTCGCGGCGAAGCCCGAGGCAGCCGCCAAGCTCGCCGCGCTGATGGCCGTGCCGATCGAGGCGATCGGCGAGCAGACCGCGATCAATCGCGACCTCGTGCGCCGCCTGCAGCAGCTCTCCGGCGGCAACGCGGTCGGCAATGCGAACTGGCTCTACAGCGGCAGCGGCGACGACGCGGGCCTGAATGCGGGCGTGCGCCGCTATGCGGCCGACGCGAAAGCGTATGAATTCCTGCGGCGGAACTACGCGCCGAGCGGCCGTCTCGAAAAGCCGCTGCTGGCACTCCAGACGATCCACGATCCGATCGTCAGCGCCGCGGCGACGAACAGCTACGCGACCGCCGTGCAGCGCGCCGGACGCGATGCGCGGTTCGTGCAGCAGTACGTGCCGGGCGAACAGCATCTGGGATTCAACGCGGTGCAGATCGTCGCGGCGATCGAGGCGCTGCAAGGCTGGGTCGAGCGCGGCGAGCGTCCGACGTCCGGCATGCAGCCGTCGGCTTCGCCGGCCGCAGCCGATGCCGCGCCGGCGCACGAGCTCGTCGAGCTGCCGTCGGCGGCGCTCGCGGAAACGCGGCGCATCGCGGTCTGCACGCCGCCTGCGTATGCGACGAACGCGGCGCGCTTCCCCGTGCGCTACGTGCCCGACGGCGGCCTGGCCGAGCATTTCCCGCGGGTCGCCGCCGAGGCCGATGCGATGCGCGCGGCGCTGAGTGCGGCGGCACCGGCGTCGCTGGGCTGAGATCGACGCGCGGCCCGATCTGCGCCACGACAATATCCATCGGACGCGCGCGCCCGAGGTGCTGCCGAGGCTGTTCCGGCCTTGAATCGCGGCGCGCGCGGCGCCATCGTGGCGCCGCTCCCGGCACTGTGCAGGATTTCCGCGTGACTACCGCGATCTGGCTGTTCGGCTACGGCTCGCTGATCTACAAGGTCGACTTTCCGTTCCTCGAGCGGCGACGCGCGCGGCTCGACGGCTGGACGCGGCGCTTCTGGCAGGGCTCGCACGATCATCGCGGCACGCCCGAGGCGCCGGGGCGCGTGGTCACGCTGGTGCCCGCGTCGCAGTCGGTCTGCATCGGCATGGCCTATCGCGTGACGCCTGACGTGTTCGCGCATCTGGATCATCGCGAGAAGAACGGCTACGTGCGCGAGACGATCGAGCTGCAGTTCGACGACGGCACGCGCGCCGATGCGGTGGTCTATGTCGCCGCGCCCGGCAACGAGGCGTATCTCGGGCCGGCCGCCGAGCGCGACATCGCCGCGCACATCGCGAACGCGCGCGGCCCGAGCGGCGAGAACCGCGAGTATCTGCTGAATCTCGCCGACGCGCTGCGCGAACTCGGCAGCGACGACGCGCACGTGTTCGATATCGAGCGCGAGCTGCGCGCGATGGCGTAGGTCGGCGGCGAGCCCAACCGGCGAACCCCGGCATCGAGGTTCGCCTGCGGCTCACCGCAACCAGCGCGGTTCCGTAGGGCGCAATAACCGAAGGGCATTGCGCCGCATGCTCGGCGAAACCGGATCG
>CAMLLF010000123.1 GCA_946480705.1 uncultured Lysobacteraceae bacterium
GCATTCCCGCGGTGTCGACGCTGAAGGGACTCGGCGCCTGCGATCCCGACGAGACGCACTACCTCGGCATGCTCGGCATGCACGGCAATCCCGCCGCCAACTACGCCGTGCAGGACTGCGACCTGCTGATCGTCGTCGGCGCGCGCTTCGACGATCGCGCGACCGGACGTCTTGCGACGTTCGCGCCGGATGCGCGCGTGATCCATCTCGACGCCGATGTCGCCGAACTCGGCAAGCTGCGCGCCTGCGATGTCGCGCTCGCCGGCGATCTGAAGGAACTGCTGCCGCGTCTCGTGCATCCGGTCGCGATCCGCGCATGGCAGCGCCGCTGCCGCGTGCTCAAGCAGCAGCACGCCTGGCGCTACGACGCGCCCGGCGAGGGCATCTATGCGCCCGCGCTGCTCAAGCAGCTGTCGGAAGCCGGCGGCAACCGGCTGATCGTCGCGAGCGACGTCGGCCAGCACCAGATGTGGGTCGCGCAGCACTGGCGCGTGCCGTATACCGCCGCGCACCTGTCCTCGGGCGGTCTCGGCACCATGGGTTTCGGCCTGCCGGCGGCGATCGGCGCGCAGCTCGCGCGTCCCGGCGCGAGCGTGATCTGCGTGTCCGGCGACGGCTCGATCATGATGAACATCCAGGAGCTCGCGACGCTCAGGCGCTACAACATCCCGGTCAAGATCGTGCTGCTCGACAACGCGAGCCTCGGCATGGTGCGGCAGTGGCAGGAGCTGTTCTTCGACCAGCGCTACAGCGAAGTGGATCTTTCCGACAATCCGGACTTCGCCGAGCTGGCCCGCGCGTTCGGCATTCCGGCGTTCGCGATCGAGCGCCGCGACCAGGTCGACGATGCGGTGCAGCGCCTGCTGCGCGAACCCGGTCCGCTGTTCTGCCACGTGAAGATCGACGCGCGCGAGAACGTCTGGCCGCTGGTTCCGCCGGGCAAGTCGAACGGCGAAATGATGGGGTGCGCCGCATGAGTTGCAGCCTGGAGCTCGCGCTGGATCGGGCCGAAGGCGCTTTGCTGCGCGTGCTCGGCACGATCGAGCGGCGCGGATGGGACGTGCTTGCCGTCAACGCGGCGAGCGACGCCCGGGCGTATACGGTGAACGTCACCCTCGGCGGTACGCGCGATCCGGAGATTCTCTGCCGGCAGTTGCAGCGCCTTGTCGATGTGCAGGCGGTGAGGCTGGTGGAAGCGGGGTAAAAATCCAGCGGCGCGGTAAAGCCCTCTCCCCCAGGCTTGCTTGAGGGAGAGGGTCGGGTGAGGAGAGAAGGTGACGTGAGCGGTGGTATTTCGTTGTCGCGAGCCGCAAACGTTGCCGCCTTCGACAATCCATGGGATCCGCTCACTGACACGTCTCCCCGTCGCCCCAAACCTCTCCCGCGACGAAGTCGGGGAGACGGAGGTTGCAGTCTCAAAGAACCGAACGCGATAACCACGATTGCCGAAAATCTCGTATACCGACATCGAGCAGCAATCCACGAATCCATTTTGGAGAATCCCATGATTCCGCAGAACATCCGAATTACCCAGGCGTTGCCCGCAGTGCGAACTCCCTTCGACTACCGCAAGCGCCGCCATGACCTTCTCTGCAGCTACGACACGGCCGTACCGTTCCGATAGTCCGCGTCATCCGACCGCAACGGCCGCCGCCGCCGCGCCGCTGCACATCGTCACGCCGCTGCTGACCACGCGCATCGGCGAACTCGACGTCGGGCTCAAGCTCGACAACCTGCAGCCGGCGCGCTCGTTCAAATTGCGCGGCATCGGCCTGCTCTGCCAGCATCACGCCGCCCGCGGCGTCCACCGCTTCGTCTGTTCGTCCGCCGGCAATGCCGGCTACGCCGTCGCCTGGGCCGGCCGCGCGCTCGGCATTCCCGTCACGGTCGTGATTCCGGAAACCACGCCGGCGTTCATGCGCGCGCGCATCCGCACGCTCGGCGCCGAGCTGCGCTGCGAAGGCGCGGTCTGGGACGAAGCCAACGCGGTCGCGCTGAAGCTCGCGCAGGCGCCCGGCGTCGCGTTCATCCCGCCGTTCGACGACCCGTTGCTCTGGCAGGGCCACGCCTCGCTCGTCGAGGAACTCGCGCAGCAGTGCGAGGAAGCGCCCGACGCGATCCTCGTCGCCGTCGGCGGCGGCGGCCTGTTGCTCGGCGTGCTCGAAGGGCTGCGCCGCGTCGACTGGCGCGACACGCGCGTATTCGCGGTCGAACCCGAAGGCTCGGCCTCGCTCGCCACAAGTCTCGCGAGCGGCCGCGTCGTCGAACTCAGCGCGCCGCGCAGCCTCGCGACGAGCCTCTGCGTCCGCCGCATCGCTCCGGCGCTGATCGCCGCCTGCCGCGACGCCGACGTCGTACCGCTGACCGTCAGCGACGCCGAAGCCACGACCGCCTGCGTGCGCCTGGCCGAAGACCACGGCCAGATGATCGAACCCGCCTGCGGCGCAGCATTGGCGCCCTTGTATACACGGCCTGCGGCCTTCGATGGCCTGCGCCGCGTCGTCGCCGTCGTCTGCGGCGGGCAGGTCGTCACGCTGGGAGACCTCGCCCGCTGGCAAGGAGAACAACGGACATAGGGCGCAATGACCGAAGGGTATCGAGCCGACAATCCGACGAAAAGCGGAATGGACAAAGGCGCAATGTACGACGCATTGCGGCCTCCCTGCGCCTCACGGCGGCGACACCAGCATCCGCACGCGATCGCGCCAGCATGGCGCGCGATGCAGGTCGTGCCATAGCTTCACGGCTTCGGCGGCGTGGACGCGCAGCGGATGACGGCTGGCCAGCGGCTCGGTGAGTCCGTAGCGCACCGGCTCGTCTTCGGCCGCGTAGGTGCCGAAAAGCCGGTCCCAGAGCATCAGTACCGCGCCATAGTTGCGGTCGATGTACGGCGCCTGCACGCCGTGGTGCACGCGATGGTTGCTCGGCGTGTTGAGCCAGCCGTCCAGCCACGGAAGCTCGCCGACGGTTTCGGTATGCAGCCATTGCTGGTACGCGAGGATCACGCCGAACGCGCCGGCGACGAGCAGCGGATCGAAGCCGACGAGTATGGCCGGCAGATAGAACCAGGGCGACGTGAACCCGTCGACGAAGGACACGCGCAGGCCGACCGCCTGGTTGTACAGCGGCGAGCTGTGGTGCACGGAATGCGCGACGGCCCAGATCAGTCGCACGCGGTGCGCCGCGCGGTGATCCCAGTAATAGAGAAAATCGACCGCGAGCAGGGCGAGCAGCGCCGTCCACCCCGTCGTCGGAATCGACCAGGGCGCCAGGCGCGCGGCGCCGCCCCATAGCGCCGCGATGAAGGCCGTGACCAGCGGCGCCATCAGCACGGTCGGCACGAACGGACTCGCCGACGCGAGCATCTCCAGCACGTGTTCGCGATCGAGACGGCTCTGCCGCCGATAGCGCCAGCATTCCACGGGCAGCAATACGACGATCAGCGCCGACGCGGCGATCGCGACGAGGTCGAGCAGTCTCAGCGTGTCCATGCGAACGTCCCGGGAGCCGGCCGTGCCATTAAATAAGTGAGCGTTCATTCACTCTACGGGCCGAGCGGCTCTGCGTCAAGTAACATCGGTTTCCGGTTCACGAATCCGACAGCCATGCGCAAGGCAGACCCCGAACTCCAGCAGCGGCGCCGGCAGCAGATCCTCGATGCGGCCGAGCGCTGCTTTCGCGCCAAAGGCTTCCATCAGGCGTCGATGCAGGACATCGCGCGCGAAGCCGAGGTCAGCATGGGACTGCTGTATCGCTACTTCGAGAACAAGGACGCGATGGTCGTGAGCTTCGCGACGATCGACAGCGCGGGCGTCATCGCGCTGATCGACGAACTGGCGGCGAGCGAGCGGCCGCTTGCCTTCCTCCCGGCCATGATCCGCCGCCTCGCGAAAGACACGGCCGACCCCGACTACCTGCGGCTCTACACCGAAGTGTTCGCCGAGTCGCTGCGCAACCCGCGGCTGTTCGCCGCGCTCGCCGACAGCGAGGAAACCGTTCGCCACGCGCTTGTCGCCGCGCTGAAGGCGCAGCAGGCCGCGGGGCGCCTGGCGGCGACGTTCGACGCCGGAGCCGTTGCCGACGTGCTGCTCGGTCTCGTCGACGGCATCAGCCTTCGCGCGACGCTCGTGAAACAGTACAAGCCCGCCGCCGTCGAGAAGATCGTGGCGGCGATGATCGCCGCGGTGCTGAAGCCCTGAGCGAGATGCCGGTCGGCATGATCGGTCGGGCGCAACACGCGCAGCGCATTGCGCCATCCACCGAAGCGACAAGAAGCCAACCGGATGCGCCGCAACGCCTGGCGCATCGACGACCGTGCCCGCAACGCCGGACCGCACGACCGGCATCCGAACGGACCGGGTAGAGTGGCGACCGCCACCGAAGGATTTCTCATGCGCATTGCGATCGGAATCATCAGTGCCGTCGGCACGCTGCTGTTCGGAATCGCCTTCGTCGCCTCGTTCATGCAGCCGGCGCGCATCGAGGGCCATGCGCAGGAACTGCTGCGCCGCGAAGTCGAGGCACGAACGGTGGAATCGCTCAAGGCGCTGGAGCGCACGCGCATCGGCCAGTTCGCTGCGCGGCTGGCCGAGCAGCATCCGGAGCAGACCGAAGCCCTGCGCCGTCAGATGCGCGAGCGCCTGGTCCCGTTCGTCGAAGCCGTCGTCGCGGAGATGCGCGACCCCGATTGTCCCTGCCGCCGGAAGCTCGCCGCGATGCTCGAACCCGACGCGGGCACCGGGCTCGTCGGCGTGCTGCAGTCCGGCGGCGCGAAGCTCACGGCTTTCGTCCGCGCGAAATACGTCGACGTGGCAGCGGCGCTGCTGCGCGAGTTCCGGATCTTCACCGGCGCCAACGCGCTGATGTTCGCGCTGCTTGGGATCGTCCTGTTCGTGCGTCGCGGCGCGCGCGCTCAGCTGCTGCCGGCGGCTGCCGTGCTGCTTGCTTCGACGGCCGTCGTCGGCGGCCTGTACCTGTTCGGGCAGAACTGGCTGCACACGATCGTGTTCGGCGACTATGTCGGGTTCTACTATTTTCTCTATCTCGCCATTGTCGGCGCGCTGCTCGCGGATCTGCTCGTCAACCGCGGCCGTGCCAGCGCGCGCCTCGCCGCGTCGTTCGGCGGCGGGGCGTCGGCGGTGCCGTGCTGACGAACCATCGCGGAATTCGTGACCGCTTTCGAGGCATGACTGGCGACGCATGCGGTCGGCGGCCGGCTTGCGGCTACACTCGGTCGCCCTTTTCGAGGAAGGCCTATGCTCGCCACTGCAGGCGCATTGATGTTGTCGCTCGTGTCGCAGGCGGCGGGCGACGCGGTAACGCTCGGCAGTCTCACCTTCGCGCGCTGCGAACTCACGCAGCCGCGGTCGGCGGCGACGACGGCGGCCTGGTGCGCGCCGTTCTCGCAGCCGGAAAATCGCGCGCTGCCCGACGGCCGCCGCATCACGTTCAGGCTCGGTCTGATCCGCAGCGATGCCGCGAAGGTCGCCGCCGATCCGCTCGTGCTGCTGGCCGGCGGGCCCGGGCAGGCGGCGACCGAGTCCTGGCCGCAGGTCGGTCCGGCGCTCGCGCTCGCGCGGCGCACGCGACATGTGATCCTGCTTGATCAACGCGGTACCGGCGGGTCGAACGCACTGCGCTGCGACGACGAGGCGGACCACGGCAGCGATGTCGTCAAGGCCGCCCGTGCGCATGGCGCGGATGCGGATGCCGCGCGCGCGCTGACCGAGCGCTGCCTGCGCGGCATCGCGGACAAGGCGGATGCCACGCAGTACACGACGAGCGAAGCCGTCGAAGACCTCGAAGCGCTGCGTCAGGCGCTCGGTGCGCCGAAGCTCAACCTCGTCGGCATCTCCTACGGCACGCGCGTCGCGCAGCAGTACGCGCGGCGTCATCCGGACGGCGTGCGCAGCCTCGTGCTCGACGGCGTCGCGCCGAACGAGGTCGTGCTCGGCGCCGATTTCGCGCGCACGCTCGACGACGCGCTGCGCGCGCGCTTCGCGCTCTGCGACGCGGACGCGGCGTGCAGCAAGCGCTTCGGCAAGGTCTACGACGATCTCTACGCATTGCGCACGCGCCTGCAGAAGACGCCGCAGCCGGTCAGCCTGCGCGACCCGCTGACGTTCGCGCCGCTGACGCACGACCTCGACGCGGACACCTTCGCCGGCCTCGTGCGGCTCTACGCCTACGCGCCGGAAACCGCGGCGCTGCTGCCGCTCGCGATCCACGAGGCGGCCAACGGCAACGCCGCGCCGCTGATGGGACAGGCGAGCCTGATCACGTCCGATCTCGGCGCGACGATCACCTCGGGCATGGGACTGTCGGTGATCTGCGCCGAGGACGCCGACCTCCTGACCTCGCGGCCCGAGGATCGGGCGCTGATCCTCGGCGACGACTTCACGCAGGCGCTGCGCGCGCAGTGCGAAGCCTGGCCGCGCGGCAGGCGGCCGGACGATTTCCACGAGGCGCTGAAATCCGACGTGCCGAGCCTGCTGCTGTCGGGCGAGTACGACCCGGTCACGCCGCCGCGCTACGGCGACCAGGTGCTCAAGGGACTGAGCCGCGCGCGTCATCTCGTCGCGCCGGGGCAGGGTCACAACGTGATCGGACGCGGCTGCCTGCCGCGGCTCGTCGCGCGCTTCGTCGACCGGCTCGAGACCGCCGACCTCGACGCGGGCTGCATCGCCGAGATGGGGCCGACGCCGTTCTTCCTCGACTACAACGGAGCGAGTCCATGATCGAGGTCGACGATCTCCACAAGGCGTTCGGCGCGGTCAAGGCCGTCGCCGGCGTCAGCTTCACCGCGCGCGACGGCGAAATCACCGGACTGCTCGGCCCCAACGGCGCGGGCAAGACGACGACGCTGCGGGACGCGCGCGGCGTCTACAAGCGCCTGACCGCGCGCGAGAACATCGAATACTTTGCGCGCCTGCACGGGCTCGATGCCGCGACGATGAAGACGCGCTGCGACGCGCTGATCGCCGCGCTGGAAATGCACGACATCGCCGCGCGCCGCAGCGAAGGCTTTTCGCAGGGCCAGCGCGTCAAGACCGCGATCGCGCGCGCGCTCGTGCACGATCCGAAGAACGTCATCCTCGACGAACCGACCAACGGCCTCGACGTCATGGCGACGCGCGCGATGCGGCGCTTCCTGCTCGGGCTGCGCGACGAGGGCCGCTGCGTGCTTTTTTCCAGCCACATCATGCAGGAGGTCGCGGCGCTCTGCGATCGCATCGTCGTGATCGCCGGCGGCCGCGTCGTCGCCGACGGCAGCGCCGACGCGCTGCGCGCGCAGACCGGAGAAGCCAATCTCGAGGACGCGTTCGTGCGCATCATCGGCAGCGACGAGGGACTGGCCGCATGAACGCCGCGATCGTCGTCTTCTGGAAGGAAGTCATCGAGAACCTGCGCGACCGGCGCACGGTGACGAACGCGCTGCTCGTCGGCCCGCTGCTCGGCCCGCTGCTGTTCACGGCGCTGATCTCGCTGTCGATCACGCGCGAACTCGAACGCGGCGAGAAACCGATCGAAGTGTCGATCGTCGGCGCCGAGCATGCGCCGAACCTCGTCGCGTTCCTGAAGCAGAACGGCGTGCGGCCCAAGCCGCCGGTCGAGGACGCCGAGACGCGCGTGCGGCTGCAGGACGAGGACATGGTGCTGCGCGTACCGGCGAATTACGGCCAGGCCTGGAGCGCCGGCAAGACCGCGCAGGTCGAGCTGCTGTACGACTCGTCGCAGCGCGATTCGGCGACGCCGGTCGAGCGATTGCGCGGCCTGCTGCAGGCCTATTCGAGCCAGAACGGCGCGATGCGCCTGATGGCGCGCGGCCTGTCGCCGGCCGTCGCCTCGCCGCTCGTGGTCGCGACGCGCGACCAGTCGACGCCGCAGAGCCGCAGCGGGCTGCTGTTCGCGATGCTGCCGTATTTCCTGATCCTGTCCGCGTTCATGGGCGGCATGTATCTCGCGATCGACACGACGGCCGGCGAACGCGAGCGCCAGTCGCTGGAGCCGCTGTTCGTCAATCCGGTCGGACGTTCGCGCATTCTCGCGGGCAAGCTCGCGGCGACGTTCGCGTTCGCGATGGCGAGCCTCACCTTGTCGCTGATCGCGTTCGGCTATGCCGGACGCTTCATTCCGACCGAGCGCATCGGCATGGTGCTCGACTTCGGCCCGCAGTTCGCCGCGATCGCGCTGCTCGTGATGCTGCCGCTCGTGCTGCTGGCGACGTCTCTGCAGACCCTGATCGCCGCGTTCGCGAAGAGCTACCGCGAAGCGCAGACCTACCTGTCGCTGCTGATGCTGATCCCGATGCTGCCGTCGGCCATGCTCGCCGTGCTGCCGCTGAAGGCGCAGACCTGGATGTTCTCGGTGCCGCTGCTGAGCCAGCACCTGATCGTCACGCGCCTCGTGCGCGCCGAAGCCGTCACGACGCAGCAGCTGGCGCTGTGCCTCGGCAGCGGCATCGCGATCGCCGCGCTTGCGGCGTTCGCGACGGCGCAGGTGTATCGCTCGGAGAAGCTTGCGATTTCGGGTTAGAAACGCCCTTTCCCCCAAGCTTGCTTGAGAAAGAGGTCGGGTGAGGCAGGAAGGTTTGGCGTGCTGGATGCAGGATTGTAGCGACTGGAACAATGCTGCCTTTCGCGTCGATCAGACAGCGTGGCCTGCTGGCGTTTCTCCCCACACTCCCAGCCCTCTCCCCCAAGCAAGCTTGGGGGAGAGTGAGCCCAGCTTCAGAACGTCACCGACCAACTGTCGATCCGTCCCGTATCTCCGCCGGCGTTGTCGTTGACACGGAGATTCCACGTGCCGTTGAGCGCCTCGCTCGACAGGTTCAGGGTCACGGTCT
>CAMLLF010000124.1 GCA_946480705.1 uncultured Lysobacteraceae bacterium
CCGGTCGAGCTGCCGCCCGGCGTGCGCATGCCGCTGCTCGGCGATCTGATCCTCTGTGCTCCCGTCATCGCGCGCGAAGCCGAGGAACAGCGCAAGCCGCTGCGCGACCATTACGCGCACATGACCGTGCACGGCGTGCTGCACCTGCTTGGCTACGACCACCTCGTCGATGCGGAAGCCGAACGCATGGAAGCGCTGGAACGCCGCGCGCTCGCCGCGCTCGGCATCGCCGATCCCTACGCCTGACCGATGTCCGGCAGCGGCGCGGCGCTGCGCGCGAGGCCGGTATGCCGCACGTCCTTGCCGCGCACGAGATAGATGACCTGCTCGCAGATGTTCTTGCAGCGGTCGCCGATACGTTCGAGCGCGCGGGCGCACCAGAGCATCTCGAGCGCCGCGGGCACGCGCTCGGATTCGCGCTGCATGAGGTCAACCAGCAGCCGGGTGAGTTCCTTGTAGAGCACGTCGACCTCGCGGTCGCGGCGCAGGCGTTCCAGCGCGCGCGTCTCGTCCATGCGCGCGAACGTGTCGAGCGTGCCGCGCAGCTGGTCGCGGACCAGGCTGCCCATCTGCCCGAGCTTGAAACCGTAGTGCTCGGCCAGCTCGACGCTGCCGAGCTTCTCGGCGATGCGCGCGATGCGCTCGGCCTCGTCGCCGATGCGCTCGAGGTTCGCGACCATGCGCACGACCGCGAGCACGAGGCGCAGATCCGACGCGGCCGGCTGGCGCCGCGCGAGGATCTGCGTGCAGCGCGCGTCGATTTCGAGTTCGGCCGCGTTGACCTCGTCCTCGCGCGCGACGACATGGGCGATCTGGCGCAGGTCGCGGTCGGCCAATGCCTCGAGCGCGGTCGCGAGCTGCGCTTCGACGAGCCCGCCCATGGCCAGCACCTGCTTCGTGAGCGCCGCCAGTTCGCTGTTGAACTGCTGGGAAATGTGCTGGCCTAGGTGGAGACGGTCCATTTGTATAGTCGTAGCGATAGTGTGCGTATTTGACAGGTGCGTCTTTTACAAGGCGCGTATCTGGACAGGCGCAGGTTACGCCGTGTTGACACGATGCAAAAGACGCACTGCCGCAAGATCGGCCGGAATCAGCGCCCGTGGAATCGGCGTCAGCGTCCTTGCGTCTCACGCATGCGGCCGGTGATGTAGTCCTCGGTCTCGCGCAGGCGCGGATTCGTGAAAATGCGCTCGGTCGCGTCGAATTCCAGCAGCCGGCCGGCCTGCAGGAAGGCCGTGTAGTCGGCGACGCGCGCGGCCTGCTGCATGTTGTGGGTCACGAGCAGCACGCTGTAGCGCTCGCGCAGCGCGACGACGAGTTCCTCGAAGCGCAGTGTGGAGATCGGATCGAGCATCGACGCCGGCTCATCCATGAGGAGGATCTCCGGCTCCACCGCGAGGGCGCGCGCGATCACGAGGCGCTGCTGCTGGCCGGCCGACAGGCGCAGCGCGCTCTCGCCGAGCCGGTCGCGCACTTCGTGCCAGAGACCGGCGGCGCGCAGCGCGGCTTCGACGCGGTCCTCGAGTTCGAGCCGCGAACGCAGGCCGGCGAGGCGCAGGCCGAAGGCGACGTTCTCGGCAACCGACTGCGGAAACGGATTGGGCTTCTGGAACACCATGCCGACGCGGCGGCGCAGGTCCGGCAGCGCGATCGCGTCCGCATAGGCATCGGTGCCGAGCACGCGGACCCCGCCGCTGACGCGGCAGCCCGGAATTTCGTCGTTGAGCCGGTTGAAGCAGCGCAGCAGGCTTGACTTGCCGCAGCCCGACGGCCCGACGAGCGCGGTCACGCGCCGCGCCGGCACCTGCAGGTCGACCGCGTCTAGCGCGCGGCGCCCGGCGTAGTCGAGACACAGACCGCGCGCTTCGAGCGCGAGATCCAGCCCGGTCAGCAGCTGCGCCGGCATCGCGCCGACGGCGCTCATACGGCGAGCTCCCGCGCGCGTTCGCGCAGGCGGTTGCGCACGACGATTGCCGCGGCGTTGAGCCCGACGACGACGACGAGCAGCAGCAACGCGGCGGCGTGCGCCTGGGCCATGTCGCGCGGCGCGTCGCCGCCGGCCAGGGCCAGGTCGTAGACGCTCTGGCCGAGATGCATGAAGGGCCGCGACAAGTGCAGGAACGGAAACTCGCCGTCGAGCGGCAGCGCCGGCGCGTATTTCACGGCACCGACGAGCATCAGCGGCGCGACTTCGCCGGCGGCACGCGCGACGGCGAGGATCAGCGCGGTCAGCAGCGCCGGTCGCGCGACCGGCAGCACGACGCGCCAGATCGTCTCGGCGCGCGTCGCGCCGAGCGCGAGCGCGCCCTGACGCAGCGCGTCGGGCACGCGGCCGAGTCCTTCTTCGGTTGCGATGACGACGACGGGCAACGTCAGCAGCGCGAGCGTCAGCGCCGCCCAGAGCACGCCGCCCCCGCCCCAGCGCGGCGTGCCGTGCGCGAGCAGCGCATCGAGGCCGCCGCCGATGCCGTTGACGAACAGCACGAGCCCGAACAGCCCGTAGATCACTGCCGGCACACCGGCGAGATTCGCCATCGCCGCACGCAGCACGCGCGCGCTGCGGCTCGTGCCGGCGTACTCGTGCAGCCAGAGCGCGAGCAGCACGCCGAGCGGCATCACGAGCACGCTCATCAGCAGCACGAGCACGACCGTTCCGACGAGCGCCGGAAACACGCCGCCGCCGGTCTGCGACGTGCCGGCGACGAAATGCCAGCTGCGCGCGAGCGCAATGCCGGCCGACTGCAGCGCCGACGCGCGATTCGGCGCAACGACCTCGATCACGTCGTCCGCGCCGGCCGCAAAGCCCGCCGGCGCCTGCGCCAATAGCGCGGCGTGCAGATCCGATGCCGACGTCGCCGTCGTGCGCAGGTGGATTTCGCGGCCGTCGCGCAGGCGCAGCGTAGTCGCGTCGCCCGGCCAGTCGAGCGAGACGAGATCGGCGCGCGCGATACGCCGGTAGTCGGCGCCGCGACGCTGCCACTCGCTGCCGCGAACGATCAGTCCGCGCGCATCCTCGCGGACCACCGCAGCCAGCAGCGTCCGCTCGGCGCCGTCGCCGCGCCAGCGCAGTTCGGCGACCGGCACCGGCGCGAATGCGCGGACCGTCTGCTGCGCGAGCACGAACACGATGGCCATGAGCGCCAGCAGGCTGACGCCGACCGTGCCGGCCGCGAGCAGGAGTCCGGGATCGCTGCGCCGCGCGGCGCCGCGCAGGGTCGGCGGCGTGCTCACGCTACAGCCCGGCGAATCGGCGGCGCAGCCGGCCGCGCACGTGTTCGGCCGCGGCGTTGAGCAGCAGGCACAGACCGAACAGCAGCAGCGCCGACAGCAGCAGCAGGCCATAGCGTCCGCTGCCGGGCGCGGCTTCGGGCGCCTCCAGCGCAAGATTCGCGGCAATCGAGCGCATGCCGCTCAGCGGCGAGACATCGAGCAGCGGCGTGTTGCCGCCGGCCATCAGCACGATCATGGTTTCGCCGAGCGCGCGACTGAAACCGAGCAGCAGCGCCGCCGCGATGCCCGGTGCCGCGACCGGCAGCAGCAGGCGCGACAGCGCCTGCCAGCGCGTCGCACCGAGCGCCTGCGCGCCGAGCGCGAGTTCCGCCGGTACCGCGAACAGCGCGTCCTCGGCCAGCGTGAACACGGTCGGCATCACCGCGAGTCCGAGCATCAGACCGATGACGAGGCCGTTCCACGGCGTCACCGGCTGCAGCAGCGCCGCGAGCGCGGTGTCCGCGAACGCGTCGCCGGCCGCGAGCGCGCCTGCGCCGAGCGCGGCCACGAGCGGCAGCGACAGCCAGACTTCCTGCCCGGCCGTCGCGCGCTGCCAGCGCAGCGGCGCGATGCGCTGCCACAGCACACCGGAGACGGCGAGTGCGGGCGCCAGGGCGGCGATGAAGAGGGCCAGCGCGAGCACATGGCGCACGAGCCACGGCGCGAGCAGCAGCGCCGCGATCAGACCGAGCACGACCGCCGGCACGGCCTCGAACAGCTCGAACAGCGGCTTGAGCAGCGCGCGCCAGCCCGGCGGCGCGAACCGCGCGCACCAGATCGCCGCACCGAGCCCCAGCGGCACCGCGACGGAGAGCGCGTATGTCGCCGCCTTGAAACTTCCGGCGACCAGCGGCAAGACGGCGCTCTGCCATCCGACCGTCAGACGCGCCGAGGCCAGCAGGAACACCGGCATCGCGAGCGCGAGCGCCGCCCGCGCGCGCCGCTAGCGCTGCCGGCGGCGCATAGCGCTGCGGCGCAGCCGAGTCCGGCCTGGAGCCAGCGTTCGCGGCGCGCGCGCGCGGACGCACGCTGCGCGAAGCGCGCAGCCAGTGACGTGGCGGGCGACGGTGAAGCCGGAACAGGCATCTGGCGGACGCTAGGTGCTGATTGTGACAGTCATGTTACAGGCGCGAGCATGTCACCGCCGCGTCATGCCGCGGCAATCGGTACGCCATCGGCGCTTCGCACGCTACGCCAAATCAGAGGGCGGCCGCGCCGTGCCCGACGCTGCGACGGGTCCGCGGACTGCCCGGAGCCACGCGGCATGCGCATCGCGATCGTGACCGAAACCTATCCGCCCGAAATCAACGGCGTCGCGCTGACGGTACAGTCGCTCGCCCAGGGACTGCGCGGTCGCGGCCATGCCGTGCAGTTGATCCGCCCGCGCCAGCCCGGCGCCGCCGCCGCCGCCGCCGAGGACGACGTCGAAGTCAGCGGCGCGGCGATTCCCCGCTATCCCGGTCTGCGCTTCGGCTGGCCCGCGCGCCGCCGGCTCGAACGCCTCTGGCGCGCACAGCGTCCCGATGCGATCTACGTCGCGACCGAAGGCCCGCTCGGCCACTCCGCGCTGCGCGCGGCGCGCCGCCTCGGCATCGCCGCGAGCACCGGCTTCCACACGCGCTTCGACGATTTCGCACGCTTCTACGGCGTGGGCTGGCTGACTCCGCTCGTGTTCGCCTGGCTGCGGCACTTCCATGCGCACTCGGCCGCGACGCTCGTGCCGACGCAGGAACTCGCCGACTTCCTGCACGAACGCGGTTTCGGCGCCGTGCGCCTGCTGCGCCGTGCCGTGGACACGCACCTGTTCGATCCCGCGCGCCGCCGCGAAGCGCTGCGCCTGGCCTGGGGCCTGACCGACGACGAACTCGCCGTCGTCTACGTCGGCCGCATCGCTCCCGAAAAAAACCTCGAACTCAACGTGCGCGCGTTCCGCGCGCTGCAGCAAAAGCGTCCCGATGCGCGCTATATCTGGATCGGCGACGGCCCGGCGCGCGCCGAACTCGCGCGCGCGAATCCCGATTTCATCTTCTGCGGAACGCTGCGCGGCGAAGAACTCGCGGCGCACTTCGCGAGTTGCGACCTGTTCCTGTTCGCCTCGCTGAGCGAGACCTTCGGCAACGTCACGCTGGAAGCCATGGCCAGCGGCGTGGCGACGGTCGCGTTCGACTACGGCGCCGCGCGCGAGCACATCGTCGACGGCGTGAACGGCCGCCGCATCGCCTGCGGCGACGCCGACGCATTCGTCGGTGCGAGCATCGAACTCGCCGTACGCCGGCAGGCTTACGCCCAGGCCGCGCGCAACGCCGTGATGATGCTGAGCCCGCAATCCGTCACCGACCATTTCGCCGAACTCCTCGCCTCGCTCCGGAGCGCCGCATGAACGCGATCGAACGCTGGAACCGCCTCGAAGTCCGCAGCGGCGAGTGGCGGCTGTGCCTCGCCGCGAACCGCTGGGGCACGCGCCGCACGATCGCGCGCTTCTTCGGCCTGGTCAGCCGCGCCGGCGACGGCGTGTTCTGGTATTCGCTGATGGGCGCACTCGCCCTGCTCGGCGGCGTCCGCGGCGCCCAGGCTGCGCTGCATATGGCCGTCGTCGGACTGATCGCGCTGACGCTCTATCGCAGCCTCAAGAAACACACGCGCCGGCCGCGCCCGTTCCGCGCCCACGAAGGCATCGTCGCGCATATTCCACCCTTGGACGAATACAGTTTTCCATCCGGCCACACGCTGCATGCGGTCAGCTTCAGCCTCGTCGCGATCGCCTACTTCCCGCTGCTCGCCGTCGTGCTGATCCCGTTCACGGCCCTCGTGGCCGCCTCGCGCGTCGTGCTCGGGCTGCATTTTCCGAGCGACGTGCTCGCTGCCGGCATGATCGGCAGCGTGCTGGCCGGCGTCTCGCTGTGGCTGATTCCGGGCGTGACGCTGCTGCCCGCCTGAGCGACGGTCTTCGAGCCGGGACTGCCCGGCGCTGACGGCGCGACTCCGCCAGGCCTCGGCTCGCCAGGGCCGGCGAGTGCCGCCATACGCAGGGCGCATCGGCCGTATCCGCGTCCGGGCAACGCCGCGAGCACCACGAGCACCACGACCACGACCAGCGGGCAACGCCGCGACGCCGTACTGCGGCCGCACGTACCCGCCGTCGGGGCCGGCCGGCCTCACCCGCAAGCCGCACCGCACCTCGCGACTGCGAAGGCATGGTGGGTCCGGCCGGCCCCGGCGGCCGGATCGCGTCGCAACAATTCGCTACAAATCAATTAATTAAAAGTCGGCACACCGCTTGCTGAGTGAACGCCATGTCGGACGACGACAGCGAAGCTCAGGTGACCCAGGTCATGGAACGGGTGTTGAGTCATCTCGCGCAGAATCCCCGGGCGGGCGATACGGCGGACGGTGTTCGCCGCTACTGGCTCCGGGACGACGCGATCGATCCCGACATCGTCGAGCGCGCGCTGCGCCGGCTGATCGTGCGCGGCGCGCTGCACGAACGCGTGCTGCCGTCGAGCGAGATCTGGTACGGCGCGACGGGACGCGGTGCATGAAGACGAGCATCCGTGCCTGCAGCGTGACGCTGCGCGAGATCCTGCGTCAGGCGCTCGCCGCCGACGCCGATCTCGGCGCGCTGTTCGATCCCGGCCTCGGCGGCACGATGGTCGTGGGCCTCGACACGCCGCAGGAATTCGCCGACAACAGCCTCGAAGGCGTGTCGCTCTGGCTGTACCGGCTCCAGCGCGACGACCTGACGTTGAACCAGCCGCGTCCGCGACGGTCGTTCGACCGGTTCGAGCAGCGTCCGCTGCCGCTGCGCCTGCACTATCTCGTCGCCCCCATTGTCGACCGCAGCACGCGGCCGCGCGCGGCCGAACTCGAGCAGCACATCCTCGGCAAGGTGCTGCAGGTGCTCAACGACATCGGCAGCCTTTCCGGCGGGCAGCTGCGCGACGACCTCGCCGGCGAGCCGCTGGAGCTGTTCGTGCGGCTCGAACCGCTGACGCTCGAGGAAACGACGCGCGTCTGGGACGCGCTCGAACTGTCCTACCAGTTGTGCGTCTCCTACGAAGTCAGCGTCGTGCCGATCGCGTCGGCCATGCCGTCGCAGCGCTACGGCGTCGTCGACAGCGCGACGACCGAGCATGGCGTCGCGCAGATCCTGGAGACGCCGTGACGACGCGCGTCGAAACGGTCGGCTCCGTGCGCTGGCGCTTCGCCGCCGATGCGGCGCCGCCGCCCGCGGCGCGCCTGCGCGCGCTGCTGCGCGCGCGGCTCGTCGACGAAATCACCGGCGAGCCGGTCGTGACGGACATCCTCGCGGAAAGCGATGTCGATGGCCTCGCGCCGCGCGTCGCCGACGGCGGCGTGGTCGGCCTCGTCGGCTGCCCGGCGCTGCGCTTTCCGCAGCTCGCGGCGATCGCGGCGCCGCTGTCGCTGCGCGTGCACAGCGGCACGTATCTGCCGGTCACGCTCGCCGCGACGCTCGGCCCGATCGCCGGTTTTCCCGGCGCGTTCGCGCCGGCGGATCTCGGCGACATCGCGCTGCACCAGCGCGGCGTCGCGCTGGTCGGGCGCACGCTCGCGAACGCGAGCCCGGCGCCGCTGCCGCTCGGCAGCGCGAGCGTGACGATTTCCGGCATCTGGACCACGCCGCCGCCGCCGAACGTACCGCCGGGCGGATCCATGCTGCCGCCGCATGTCGTCGGGCTCGAGAATTCGCTGTATGCGCCGCGCCCGGCCGGCACGGCGGTACAGGCGTTCGCACTGACGCCGATTCCGGGCGAACAGCGCGCCGTGCTGCTCGACGCGACGCCCGGCGCGACGCGCGTGCGCCTCGCGCGCCGCGGCGCGCTCGCGGTCGGCACGCCGCTGGCGCTCGACGACGGCGATCCCGGGCGCCGCGAAATCGTCGCCGTCGCCGGCATCGACCTGCCGCCATCGGACGACCAGCCGGGCTGGATCACGCTCGCGCAGCCGCTGCGTCACCTGCATCGCGCCGGTGCACCGGCCGTGCCGATGTCCGCGCCGCCCGGCGGCGCGTCGCGCGTCATCGACCGCGATGCGATCGCCGGCGACTGCTGCGCGTTCCTCGACGCGCTGCCGCCGTGGCCGCCCGGCACGATCGTCGCGATCGACCCGGCCGGACCGGCACCCGAATTCCATCGCGTACTCCCGTATTCCACGGTCAGCGACGGCGCCGGCGACTTCGCGCTGCCGCCGATCTCGCGCGTCGCGATGGTGCGCGTGCGCGCCGTCCACGGCGGCATGCCGCAGCCGGTCGAATTCGATGTGAGTCCGCAATACCGACACGTCCAGCACGCCGTGACGGCGACGTTCGCCTGACCGCCCGGCGCCATCCACAGGAGAGCGGCTATGCCCGAGTACCTTTCACCCGCGGTCTACGTCGAAGAGACCCCATCCGGAAACAAACCGATCGAGGGCGTCGGCACCAGCACCGTCGGCTTCGTCGGCGTGACCGAGCGCGGCCCGCTCGACGTGCCCGCACTCGAGCGGGCCCTCTCGACGCTGGCCGC
>CAMLLF010000125.1 GCA_946480705.1 uncultured Lysobacteraceae bacterium
AGCGCTGCCGTCGGGTCCGCTCGACCTCGAAGCCCACTCGACGCTCGAGCGCGGCGTGCGCGACTGGGTCGCCAAGCAGACCGGCCTCGCGCTCGGCTACGTCGAACAGCTCTACACCTTCGGCGACCGCTTCCGCGACCCGCGCGAACGCGCCGGCGGGGCACGCGTCATTGCAATGACCTACCTCGCGCTCGTGCGCGAGCAGGCACTGCCCGCCGGCCTCGGCGCGCAATGGCGCGACTGCTACGCCTACCTGCCATGGGAAGACTGGCGCCGCGGCCGCCCCGACCTCATCGAACGCGAACTCGCGCCGCGCCTGCACGCCTGGGCCGGCAGCGATGCGCGCAAGCACGAACGCGTCGACCTGACTTTCGGCCTCGACACCGCGCCCTGGGACCCGGAACGCACGCTCGAACGCTACGAACTTCTATGGGAAGCCGGTCTCGTCGCCGAAGCCGCGCGCGAACGCGACCCCAAATACGCCGCGGTGCCCGGCGGCGGCTTCGCCCTCGCGCTCGACCACCGCCGCATCCTCGCCACCGCGCTCGGCCGCGTGCGCGGCAAGCTCAAGTACCGCCCCGTCGTGTTCGAGCTGCTGCCGCCGGAATTCACCTTGCTGCAATTGCAACAAGTGGTCGAAGCGCTCAGCGGCAACCGCCTGCACAAGCAGAACTTCCGCCGCCTCGTCGAAAGCGCCGGACTCGTCGAAGGCACGGGCCGGCTCGCGACCGGCACCGGCGGACGACCGGCCGAACTGTTCCGCTTCCGTCGCGAAGTGTTCCGCGAGCGGCCCGATCCGGGCGTGTATTTTCCGGGGGCGTGGTGGAGCCGCTGAGCGGCGCCTGATCGCACATCGACCTCGCAGGGATCCGGACGCGCGTCCGTACGTATTGACCTCTGCCGCAGAACGCCGAGACCGCACCGACCGAATCGCTTGCGGTATATGCTCGCGCTTCCGCAACGCGGTCGCGCGACGGCCGCCCTACGAGTGATTGCTCATGCCCATCTTTCGCTGCCTGATGCGCGGAGAGAACTTCCCCGGCGCGCTGCTCGGAAAATCCGGACCGCTGGGCTTCTACGCGACGCGCTTCGTCGACGCCGAATCGCCGAAAGCTGCCGAACTGGCCGCGCTCGAACTCCTGCGAACCGACCCGTCGCTCACCGTTCCGCCCGAGGCTCGCACGACGGACGCGAAGGTGTTCTTCGAGGCAATCGAGGCTCTGGAACCGGCGCATGAACGGGAAAGCGGCCGCGGGTTTACGTTTTTCCCGATGGAGACATAACCGGCAGCCGGTGTCGCCTGATGCCGCTCATGAGCCCCCCTCTTCCGCCCGCCGACGCCGCCGAAACTCGGCAACCTTCGCCTTGTTGCCGCAGGCGGACATCGAACACCAGCGGCGATCGCCCGAGCGCGACGTGTCGATGAAATAGATCGCGCACGTCGGCGACTGGCATTGCCGGATCGCAATGGCCCGGCTGCCGAACAGATGAATGGCGTCGCGGGCCAGCGTCGACAGCAATTGCGCGACGGATCCCTTCAACTGCGCCGTGCCGTCGGCGCGCAGCGCCGGCGCCGCCGCCGGCGTCTTTGCGGTCCGGTTGAGCACCTTGCACGCACTCACGCTCAGCGCCGCCGCATCGCGCTCGCCGGCCAGCACGTAGATCGCCTCGCGCAGCGCACGCGCGGTGCGCAGATCCGCGTCGTCGGCGCCCGGCGACGACGCGACGAGGCCGGCCGCAACGATCCAGCGATCGAGATCGCGCGGCGCCGCGAGCAACTCCTGCGGTGCGGACGAGAGCCTTGCGCGCAGCGTGGCGGTCAGGTCGAGGACAGCCGTGCCGCCGCGATAGCGAAAGCCGTCCCGGTCTTCCGGCGGCGTGGCCGGTATGCGATGCGTTGCCATGGGTAACCATATTGACAGGTTATGCGGCCGACGCAATCATGCGTAACCCGTCAGATCGGTTACAGGAGTGCGTCATGAAACCGCTGCTCGTCTCGCTCTGCGCATCCGCGACACTGTTCGTGAGCACGACCGTCGTCGCCGACAGCGGCATCGACGCCGCTCATCCGCTCGAAGGCACCTGGACGATGACCCAGGCCTACGAGATCCATCCCGACGGCTCGCGCACGACGAACTACGGCGAGCATCCGATCGGACGACTCATCGTCGACGCGGCCGGACGCTACAGCCTGCAGATCTTCCGGCCCAGTCGGCCGGCGTTCGCCAGCGGCGACAAGACACGCGGCACGGCGGAGGAATACCGGCAGGCATCCGTCGGCTCGAGCACGCATTTCGGCCGCGTCGCCGTCGATGCGGGCAAACACCAACTCACCTTCGACCTGCAGGCCGCCTCGTTCCCGAACTGGGAAGGCAAGCGCCAGGTGCGCGACTACACGCTCGACAACGACGTGCTCAGTTACGCAGTGCCGGCGAGCGCGTCGGGCAGCGGCGTCGTTGCGTATTCGGTATGGCGCAGAGAGCGCGGCCCCGTTCGCGCGCCGTCAACGTAGTTCGCCACACGAACGCGCCGGCGAAAGCCGCCGTTTCGTCAGCATGACGCTGTCATCGGCAGGGACTTGCCGCGCACCCGGCTCGCCCGGAAGAATGCGCGACAGCTCCGGTGCGGACTCGGCCACAGGCATTGCACCGGCGCCGGCCTTTCACGACAGGACTTGCCCATGACCGTCATCGCTCGCCGTTTTCTCAACCGTCAGCGCAGCGCCGCAGCAACCGGCGACACCGCGAACCGCGTTCTCCGTGACGACCACCGACGACAGCGGATCCGGCAGCCTGCGCCAAGCGATGCTCGACGCGAACGCCGACACCAGCGGCGCCCACACGATCACGTTCGCCGTGACCGGCACGATCAATCTCCTGAGCGCGTTACCGACGATCACGCAACCGATGACGATCGCCGGCCCCGGTGCGAATCAACTGACGATCTCCGGCAACAACACCTTCGGCATCTTTTCACTGCAAAACACGCTGTCGATCAGCGGGGTCACCGTGCGCGGCGGGCATGCGCCCAACATCGCCTTCAGCGGCGGCTTCCAGGCCGGCGCGAGCCTGACCGTCGACAACTGCGTGATTCGCGACAACACCTCCGGCGGCGGCACCGGCAGCGCGATCGCCGTCTTCACCGGTACGACGACCGTCACCAACACGCTGTTCACGAACAACACCGGCAACATCCTGATGCACGCCGGCAACGTCAGCGTCAGCAACACGACGTTCAGCAACAACGTGGCCCAGGCCGTCTACTACTTCCCCGACAGCGGCCCCGCGTCCGCCACGCTGCAGAACGTGACGATCGCCGACCAGGGCAATGCGATCTTCTTCGACGGCCGCTTCGGCGCGATGAGCCTGACCATCGGCAACACCATCCTCGCGAGCACCAACGTCAACGCGGTCTCGGTCGGCACGACCGTGCCGACCATCACCTCGCTCGGCGGCAACATCGTCGACGACGCCACGCTGGCGATCGCCGGCCCCGGCGATCTGCTCAACACCCAGCCCGTGCTCGCGCCGCTCGCGAACTACGGCGGACCGATCGCGACGCGCGCACTGCTGCCCGGCAGCCCGGCCATCGATCAGGGCGTCGCCGCCGGCGCACCAGCCGCCGACCAGCGCGGCATTGCGCGGCCGCAACTCGCCGCCGTCGACACGGGCGCCTACGAATCGCGCGGCTTCGCGATCGCGCTGAGCGGCGGCAACAACCAGATCGCGATGCTGAATTCCGCGTTTGCGAATCCGCTCGCCGTGGGCGTTACGGCAAATGTCGCGGGCGAACCCGTCGATGGCGGACTCGTGACATACGTACCGCCCGCCAGCGGCGCGACCGCCGCGCTGTCGCCGAATCCCGCAACGGTCAGCGCCGGCGTCGCCGGCACGACGGCAACGGCGAACGGCACGCTCGGGACTTACGTCGTCACGGCCAGCGCCGCGGGTGCTTCCGGAACGGTGAGTTTCAATCTGGAAAACAGCACGACGCCGGTGACGCTGCAGGCGTTTGACGTGGAGTGATTGGCGTCGGCCTGCGGTGATTGCAGGCCGCCGACCAATGAGAGCGAGCCAATCGATTTGCTGCGCGCCGAACGCTTCTGACGCGTCCGACCGCCGTGAACGGAGATGAGTCTGAAACTGAGCCAGCTCCACGACGCCGTGCTGGTCGATGTCCGCTTCGACTGGGCGGCGCGCTCGTGCCGCCTCGACTTCGCCGCGTCCGATTGATCCGCGCCGGCGCACGGATGAACCGCTCGGGCGAGCGGCGCCACGAACGCCGACCCACCTACAAATAAAACTGTTCCGTTGTGTGCATTGGCAGCCACAGTATTGCTGGGCACGTTGCCCCGAACACCTGATCCTCACGCCACGCACGCGACCATGGCGGGACACGTGTTCGTCACTGCCGCGTCGGCTTTCCGACGAAAACTGCCGCAATCCACAACAGGACAAACTCATCATGGAAACGCAGGAACTTCACCGCGGACGCCTGATCGATCACATCCAGCTCGTGGTCAGCGACCTCGCTGCTTCACAGCGGTTCTACACCGCCGTCTTCGAGGCCCTGGACATTCCGATGAGCGGCACGGGCAAGGACCATTTCTGGGCCGACGAACTCTTCATTTCCACGCGTGACAGCAAGGCCGCGCAAGGTCAGTTGACCGGTCGCCATCATCTGGCGTTCCAGGCGAAGAACCGCGAGGTCGTGGATGCGTTCTACAAGGCCGCACTGGCCAGCGGTGGAACGGACAACGGCAAGCCCGGCGAGCGCGACTACCATCCCGGCTACTACGCAGCCTTCGTGCTCGATCCGGACGGCAACAATGTCGAGGCGGTCTATCACGGAGAGGCCAAGCGCAGCGCCGAGTCGGTGCGGATCACGTTTTGAGCGGATGCGGCCCGTGCGCAGCGGCCAGTAGACGCGTTCTGGTGCAGATCCGTTTCGATGGCGACCAGCTCGACCGATCGCTGGCTCGTGGCTGCACCAGGATTGCCGCGCATCTGAATTCTTGTGCTCGGCGCCGTTGCGGAAGTCGTTTGAAAACTGGCTCGCGTCGCTTTTTTTCGCCAGATCAAACCGAACGACGAAACATCACCCCAGCAACCGCCGCGGCCCAGCCCCCTCCGCCGACAATTCATCGCCCGGATTGCGCAACGCACACCGCCGGATCGACAGACAACCGCAGCCGATGCAGTCGGTCAGCATGTCGCGCAGTCGCACGAGTTCGGCGATGCGCGCATCCAGATCGTCGCGCCAGAAGGCCGACAGGCGCATCCAGTCCGCGCGCGTCGGCGTGCGATTGGCCGGCAGCGTCTCCAGCGCTTCGGCAATCGTCCGCAGCGGCAGGCCCACGCGCTGCGCGACCTGGATCACCGCGAGCCGCCGCAGCGTGTCGCGCGTGTAGCGGCGCTGATTGCCCGACGTGCGCGTGCTGACGATCAGTCCCTGCTTTTCATAGAAATGCAGCGCCGAAATCGCAAAGCCGCTGCGGCGCGCGACCTCGCCCACACCCAGCGTCGAACCGGCCATCGCTTGACCTCAAGTTAAGTCGAGCTTTGATACTCGCAGCCCCTTCGCTGCCGGCGCAACCGATGTACGAACAGGCTCCGCGCAATTCCGCTGCACGACATGCCGCCGACGCGCGGCCGGTTTCCGACGAAGCGGACGCATCGCCGCCCGGCAACGTGCCGGTCGTGTCCGACGATCGGCTGCTCGGACCGCGCTATCGCGCGCCGACGCTCGGCGTCGTCGGTCTCGTCTCGCTGATCGCGCTGGAAGCGCTCGCCGTCGCGACCGTCATGCCGCAGGCCGCCACCGACCTGCACGGCCTGTCGCTGTATGGCTTCGTCTTCGGCGGACCGCTCGCCGCCTCGATGCTCGGCATGGTCGCCGCCGGACGCTGGAGCGACCGGCGCGGACCGCTGCGGCCGCTCTGGGCCGGCGTCGCCGGCTTCGTGTCGGGCCTGGTCATCGGCGGCATCGCTCCGGACATGACCTGGCTGCTGTTCGGACGTCTGATCGCCGGGCTCGGGTCGGGGCTGCTGTCGGTGTCGCTGTACGCGCTCGTCGGACGGCTGTATCCCGCGACGCTGCATGCACGCGTGTTCACTGCGTTTTCCGCGGCCTGGGTGCTGCCGTCGCTGCTCGGTCCCGGCCTCAGCGGACTCGTCGCCGACGCGTTCGGCTGGCGCTGGTCGCTGCTCGGCGTCGCGCTGCTGACACTGCCCGCGGCCGCGCTGCTCAAACGTATCGCGTTGACGCCGCCCGGCGCACACGCGCACATGCGCCATGCGGCCCGCCGTCGGCCAGCACGGTTCCGACCCGCACGCGATCGGAGCGACCCTGTCGACGGCGTGGTGGCTGATGCCTGCGGCACTCGCGTTACTGCTGCTTGCCGCGCAGCGCCTGCTGCCGCCCGGCACGCTGACCGCGCGCGCCGGACTTCCTGCGGCCATCGCGCTCAACGGACTCGCGCAGGCCGCATTCTTCGCTGCCGAAGCGTTCCTGCCGCTGCTGCTGTTTCGCGAGCGCGGCCTGTCCGTCGGCACGGCCGGTCTCGTGCTGTCGGCCGGCGCGGTGACGTGGTCCGCAGGCGCCGCATGCCGCGGTGCCGTCGGCGCGCGCGTCGGCACAGTGATGCTGCTGCGCATCGGCCTGAGCGGCGTGACCATCGGCATCGCGTTGTCCGCGGCTGCGCTACTCACCACGGCGCCGATCGTCACGGCAACGGCCGGCTGGATCGTCGCAGGCGCCGGCATGGGCCTGATCTCGCCGACGCTGTCGGTCATGACGCTGGCGCTGTCGCCGCCCGAACGCCACGGCGAAACCGGCGCCGCGCTGCGACTGAGCGCGGCGCTGTCGACGACGTCCGCGCTCGCGCTGGGCGGCCTGCTGTTCGCGGCGCTGTTGCCGGTTTCGGCATGCGCGGCCTATCTGAGCAGCATGGGGCTCGCGGCGGCGCTCGCGGTGTCCGGCGTCGTCATCGCCGGGCGCACGAAGCTGGCATGATGTGGACATTGTCGCGTTTGAAACTTTATCCGCCGCGGGAAAGCGGGGCGATGGCCCGTCACCGCCCCGCTTCGCGATTCGCGACATTCGGGCGTGCGTCGCCTCGTTAGAATCCGTCGCGAAACGGCACACCGGAAAATTCGAACGCACCGACATCGCGAACCGCACCGCCGTTGCCGTTGCCGTTGCCGTTGCCGTCGATCGGACGCGCGACGCCGCGCTGATCGACGGCTTCGCACTGGCTGTCGTTGCCGGGATCGACCGCAGGGTTCGTTCGATCGAGCGCCAGCGTCAGCGCCTGGCCGCCGTTGTCGGCGAGCATGCCGACGCCGCGAACCGCGACGGCGGATTGATCGCCGGCCTGGCTCAAATAGAGTAGCCTTGGGCTTCCGCTCCACAGTGAGCGGACGAGATCCTAGACTGCCATGGAGCCGGCGGCGGACGAAGAAATCGAGGGCCATGCCAATGCGGTGACGCGCAATACGAGTCACCGGAGAGACAATTGCATTGTTTGTTTGCCACTGCACCGAGTGTCAACGCCAGGCAGCGCAGCGCCTTCGGAATGGCACTATGGATCGAAAGCTACACGAAGGAAGTACTTACCGGTTCAACCGGCTCATAGGCGCGAACCATGCCTTCTGGCAAGCGACTTCTCGGAGAATTCTGCCGTTCTTGCGAAACACGCCTCTTCCGCCAGGTGGCAGGGCAGTCCAAGGTCATGAATCTTAAGCCGGCACGCTCAATAGCAGCCTGTCGCTCGATTCCGTGGCTCATATGCGGACTCAAAGTGCGCAGCCCTGGGTGCGGATATCTCGGGGCGCGCTGAAGTACTCGGCCCCCGGATTTTGAAGCCATATTTGAATCGTGACGGGTCCGGAAGAGCAAATTCAGCTGCCTCTAAACTATCGCTGTGGCGACATACTTCAGAGAGACATGTTCAAGACAAGCCGACGCGTTCTTTTTGGCGATTGCGATCCTGCCGGGGTAGTTTATACACCTCGCATTGCTCACTATGTCGTTGAGGCCTGCCTCGATTTTCAGACGCACCTGCTCGGCGCCCCCGCGCCTCGATCTTTTTTCGCGCTGGGCATCCTGCCTCCCGCAAGGAACCTGTGCATCGATTTCCTGGCGCCTTTGCACTACGACGAAGAGATCGACATCGTCGTCAGCGTTTCTTCAATGGGCGCAACCTCTTTTACCTGTTCGCTGATCGCAGCGAAGCAAGATGGAAACATCGCATTCAAGGCCACCTTTACCCAGGTCTGCGTGGATCCCTCCACAAAACGTCCAATCGCCATACCGCAGCCCCTTGCATCCGCGTTGCAAATTAATTGCCCGGAGCAAAATAGGGAGAACTCGGGCGGCCAAGGAAAGCCTGCAGAATGACCACGAACCTCGTGCGCATCTCCCCGACTCGCTGACCCGCTGACTCGCTTGTCGACCCAGCCTCACGCTGATACGCATCGGCGTGATCGAAGCCTTGTTGCTTCGGCGGGAGCGGAGCGCTGGGGGGCTTCCGTGGCTTCGTTCCGGCGCAATGCGCTGCGCTTATTGCGCCCTACGCGAGCGCCTACGCTTCGAGTCCTCTCCCGAGCTTCTTGAGCAGGCCCGCCAGCCGCACGCATTCGCTTTCGGACAACACCGCGAGGGCTTCCGCGGCTTCCCGGAAGCGCACGGCGATCGCCTTGTCGATGAGCTTGCGGCCTTCGCTCGTGAGTTCCGCGGCGCTGGAGCGGCGGTCGTTCGGGTCGGCGACGCG
>CAMLLF010000126.1 GCA_946480705.1 uncultured Lysobacteraceae bacterium
GCTGGGTGTCGGCAGCAGCCGTCCGGACACCGGCAAGTAACGCGCGTTTCATCACGTGACATCAAAACCGGCGCGGGTTTTCCGCGCCGGTTTTTTTCGAGCCGGGCACTCCGTTGCCCACGCAACCGCAGGCGCAACGTGCGCGCTTTTTGAAAAGTGTGCGAATGGCGAGCAGTCGATTGAAACGCGGTGCGCCCGCCCAGTCAGCGGTATCTACAGCCATGCGGATGGTCGACTGCCTCGGCGCGACGCAGCACGTTGATCGGCTGATCCGGGAGTTGAAACGTCGCAGCCAATGCCTGGATCCTGGGACCGTTCCGGTTCGCCGGCCCGGACGCGATCACGGAATAGCGGAGGCCCGCGCGCACGGCGGCGCGTTGCGCGTGTCGTTCGCAGGTGCCGACCCTTTCCGGCAATCTCGCACGCGGTCCGGTTCTCCCGGCGCGAATATCCACGCCGTCCGATCGACGAATTCGACAGAAGCGCACCACTCGTGTGTGGCGCGGCACAGGGTCCGCCACGCACCATCGCATCTGGAAGGACGACGGTGACGGAGACCGGTACATGAACTCATCGCGCTTCATTGCAGCAGCGCTGGCGCTCGTCGCGGCCCTGCAATCGGCAGCACCTGCTGCCCGGGAGTTCGGCGGCGCGCTGTCGGCGCGCCCGGTCGTTCATACCGAAACTCCGGCGACGCCCGGCCGGCATCGCGTCGGATCCGCCGTGCTCTACGTGCCGCAGGCGACAGCGGCCGACGAACCGGCTCCGTTCCTGCTCCTGCTGCACGGGGCCGGCGGCAAGGGCGAGGATATTTTCCGGACGTTCAAGGCCCAGGCGGACAAGCGCGGGATCATACTGCTCGCGCCCAACTCATCCGGGCGCACCTGGGATGTCGCCCTTACGATGGGGAACCGCTGGACGCCGCCGACTTTCGGCAGGGACGTCAAGCGCATCGACGCGTTGCTGCGGGAGGCATTCGTGCGCGTGAACGTCGATCCGCGGCGCGTCGCGGTAGCGGGGTTCTCCGACGGGGCCAGCACGGCGCTGTCGCTCGGTACGCATAATGTGGAATTGTTCTCCGCGACGCTGGCCTTCTCGGCCGGCGGCATCGTCCCGCAGTGGAACGACGTGCCGTCACGCGTATTTTTCGCGCACGGCACGAAGGATCCGATCCTGCCGATCGCGATCGCCCGCGACTCGCTGGCACCGGCGCTGCGCGCGAGCGGCTTCGCGGTCACCTTCGAAGCCTTCGACGGCGGACACGAACTGCCCGGACCGGTCCTCGACCTCGCCATGGAATGGTGGCTGCGTACGGCGCAATGACCGAAGGGCATTGCGCCGGCTCCCCGAGGACCGTGGTCGCAAAACCGCAGCGACGTGTCCGACGCCTCGACGTCGGCGACGTGTCTCGGCGCCGACTGCCGGCGCAATGCGCCTCGAAGGGCGGCGCAATGCGCTTCGAACGATGGCGCAATGCGCTTCGAAGGATGGCGCAACGCGCTTCGCTTATTGCGCCCTACGTCCGTGCTTGACGTGTCCTGCCCTTGCGTGATTCCATCCGCGCGCCCTAGCGGCTGCTGATGTTTGCGCGCTCACTCCGGAATTCCGGGGTGCGAGTCGTCACGCCTATCAGCAGGTTTTCTTCATGACTTCCCCTTCTCGTTTGCAGCGGGCCTTCGCCCGCCACGGCGTCGCGCTTCAACGCGACGGCGCGGTGTATCACGTGCGTCGTGCGGATCGGCAGGCACGCATTCTTCTTCCGGCCGACTTGCCGCTCGAGGCCAAGGCCGTTACCCAGCTCCTGGATTTCGCGGGCGTCGGATGGCCCGATCGTCCCGACCCGGTGCGGTGCGCCTGTGCCACGCCCGACTTTCATCCGGGCAGCCTCGCGCCCGTCGGCAGCATCGTCGCGACCGATCCCGACGTCGTCATACCGGCGGCGATCGGTACGGACATCTACTGCGGCATGCGCCTGATCACGACCGGGCTGCGCCAGGACGAACTGCTCGCGCACGAGCCGCGCATCGTCGAGCACCTGACGCGGCGGCTGCTCGTCGGCGAAACCGACGTTCCGGTTCCGGCCATCGCATTTCGTGCGCTGTTCGAGCGCGGACCGCAGGACTGCCTGGAGGCGCTTGCCGCGGAAGGCATCTGGGCCAGTGCCGATCGTGACCGGCTGCACCGCGAAGTGGCCGCTTGCGTGGGCCTCGACGGACTCGGCGGCAAGGTCGAGTACGCGCCCGATCATCTGGTCGCAGGACGCGACCGCGTGCGCGCGCCGGATCTCGGGACGGTTGGTTCCGGCAATCACTTCGTCGAGTTCCAGACCGTCGACGCCGTGCTCGATCGTCGTATCGCGTATTCGGCCGGACTGCGCCTCGGCGATGTCGTCGTGATGATCCACAGCGGTTCGCGCGGTGTCGGCTTTCATGTCGGCCGGCGCTGGATGGATCGCGCGCGCCATCGCTGGCCCGCCGGCCATGCGCATCCGGAAAGCGGCCTGTACGCGCTGCGCGGAGACGATGCGGCGGAATGCCTCGAAGCGATGGGCACGGCCGCGCGCTATGCCTGGCTCAATCGCGTCGTCATCGCCGAATGGGTGCGCGAAGCGCTGGAGTCCTGCGTCGGAGCCGGCGGATCGCGCCTCGTCGTGGACGTGCCGCACAACTTCGTTTCCGCAGAACACGGCATGCATCTGCACCGCAAAGGCAGCACGCCGGCACGTGCGGGCGAATGGGCACTGCTGCCCGGATCCATGGGCGACGCGTCCTATCTCGTCGAGGGACTCGGGCATCCCGACTGGTTGTGGTCGTGCAGTCACGGTGCCGGTAGAGCCGTCCGACGGCAGGTCATCCGACGCGAAGCGAAAGACGCGGCGTCGTCGTCGTGGCGCTGCGTCACGCTGCGCGAAGAACGCCGGTTGCAGGAGCATCCGTCCGCCTACAAGCCGATCGGCCCGGTGTTGAACTGCCAGGAAGAAGCCGGGTTGCTGCGTGCGGCGGTAAAGCTGAAACCGTGGCTGACGTTCAAGGCGTGATGGTGTCGCGTTGACGGTGCGTTGCGCCGGTTGGCGCAA
This sequence comes from uncultured Lysobacteraceae bacterium, assembly GCA_946480705.1. The sequence continues at coordinate 3,077 of CAMLLF010000126.1, forward strand.
TGCGCCTCGAAGGTTGGCGCAATGCGCCTTGAAGGTTGGCGCAATGCCCTTCGGTTATTGCGCCCTACGTCGGTCTCGATCATCGGCGTGGGCGTGAAGGGCGCGGACGAGGGGGCGAGTTCGCCAGACGGTTTGCCCCGCGGCGACGGAATACGTGGAAGCGCAGTGTCGGCAGACGTCGTAGGGCGCAATAACCGAAGGGCATTGCGCCGTATTTCCGAATGCCGCGGTCATCACGATTGCGGTGAACGCCGACGCTTTGGCGTCTGCGAGGCGTTTTCGGTGCCGAGCGCGTGGCGCAATGCGCCTCGAAGGCTGGCGCAATGCGTTTCGAAGGCCGGCGCCCTGGACCCTGCAGGGCTTCTTTTCTTTCCGCCGCATGGAGGGCGCAATGCGCCTGAAAGTCGGCGCAATGCGCTTCGCCTATTGCGCCCCACGTTACGGCTTGGGTTGCGTTTCGGTCATGCCTTCCACCCAGACTTCGACGCCGTTCAACGCGGCGTTGCCGGACGGTGCGTCGAGTTCCAGCGGATCGCTGAGGTCGTTGTAGCTTTCGCCGCTCACTGCGCGGGCGCGTTCCAGCCGCACGCCGGTGCGCGCATGGCCGAAGCCGTGGGGCAGGCAGACGACGCCGCGCATCATGCCGTCGTGGGCCTGCACGTCGACGGCGATGCGGCCGACGCGCGAGCGCAGGATCGCGCGTGCGCCGTCGGCGAGGCCGCGCGCGGCGAGGTCGTCGGGGTGCATCCACAGGTGATGGCGCGCCTTGCCTTTCACGAGCCGCGGCGCGTTGTGCATCCACGAATTGTTGCTGCGGATGTCGCGGCGGCCGATCAGCTGCAGCGCATCGTCCGCCGCGATGACGCGGGCGCTGTCGCGCAGGCGCCGCAGGTCTTCGAGGAACAGCGGCGGCGCGCATTCGATCTTGCCGCTGGCGGTCTGCAGGCGATCGAGCAGGCAGGGGCGCAGCGGACCGAGATCGATGCCGTGTCGGGCGTCGCGCAAGGTGGAAAAATCCAGTCCGGAATTGCCGCGCTTCAGGCCGCCGGCGATCAACGCCTGCGGCGGCGGCATCGATGCGTAGTCGCGCCCGGCCGCGGCGGCGTAGGCGCGGGCGAGTCCGTCGATGAGCTGCCAGTCGGCGCGCTCGTGCCCGGCGGTCGCGCGCAGCGGTTCGCTCCAGCGCGCGACGCGGCGCACTGCGAAGGCGTTGAAGAACAGGTCGTAGTGCGGCTGCGTCAGCGACGAGGCCGGCGGCAGGATCAGGTCGGCGAAGCGCGTGGTCTCGTTGATGTAGACGTCGATGGCGACCTGGAATTCGAGATTCGGCAGCGCGGCTTCGAGCGCCTTGCCGTTCGGCGTCGACAGCACGGGATTGCCGGCGACGGTGAGCAGCGCGCGGATCTGTCCGTCGCCCGGCGTCGTGATCTCCTCGCACAGCGCCGCGACGGGCAGCTCGCCGCCGAATTCCGGCAGGCCGCGCACGCGGCTCTTCCAGCGCGCGCGCTGGCCGCTCGACGTACCGGGGCCGGTCAGCGGAATCGCCGCGTCGTTCGGCAGCGCGCCGCCGACGGCGTCGAGGTTTCCGGTCACGAGGTTGAGCAGCTGGATCAGCCACTGCGCGAGCGTGCCGAACGACTGGATCGACACGCCGGTGCGGCCGTACACGACGGCGCGCGGCGCGGCGCGCAGTTCCGCGGCGAGACGTTCGATCGTCGCACGCTCGATGCCGCAGCGCGCGGCGATTGCATCGATATCGAAATCGGCGACGGCCGCGAGCACGTCGTCGAGGCCATCGAGTTTTCCGTCGTAACGGTCGATGCGCGCCGGTCCCAGCGCAAGCACCGAACGCAGCAATCCGATCAGAAACAGCGCATCGGTGCCGGGCCGGATGAAGACGTGCTCGCTCGCGATCTCGGCGGTCTCGCTGCGGCGCGGATCGACGACGACGAGGCGCCCGCGCTCGGTCAGTTTCTTCAGCCGTTTGACGATGCCGGGCGCCGTCATGAGACTGCCCATCGAGGCGACCGGATTGGCGCCGAGCATCAGGAAGAAATCCGTGTGGTCGACATCGGCGATCGGCAGCAGGAACTGGTGGCCGAACATCTGCGCCGCGACCAGCTGGTGCGGCCACTGGTCCACCGACGAGGCCGAGTACACATTGGGCGTACGCAGCAGTTTCACGAGCGACGGCAGGTAGCCGATGTGACCGAGGTGATGCACGTTGGGATTGCCGAGATACACGCCGAGCGCCGCCGGACCGTGCTCGCGCTGGACCGCGGCGAAACGCGTACCCGCAAGCGCCAGCGCTTCGTCCCAGCCGATCTCGCGCCAGCGATCGCCCTCGCGCAGGAGCGGCGTGCGCACGCGGTCCGGATCGTTTTCGAGATCCAGGATCGCGTTGCCCTTCGGACAGATATGACCCTGGCTGAAAGGATCGGCCGCATCGCCGCGAATCGCGACGAGCTGCTCGTCCTCGTACTGGAATTCGAGACCGCAGATGGCCTCGCACAAAGGGCAGGCACGGTAGCGGGCGACTCGGGTCATTGGCTGGCTCCGGTATGAGCGGTGATAGTAGCCAACAATGGCGTGGGGTCACGGGTCTTGCGGTCCGGGCACGACCGGCCTTCCCCTGCAAGGGTGAAGACGATCGTCGAGAACCGCAGGCTCTGATTGTCTTGAGCGCCCAACGGGCCGGACGGGCTTGGGTGGGAACGGGTTTTCGCCGTTCGCCGCAGGCATGCGACTGCATGTCGGTTGGGACGCATCATCGACCCACGCCGACTCCCGCTACCAAAGTAAACGACTCCATTTCTTGACTCTGCCGACAGCGCTTCGCACACTCCGGCGGACTCGCAATCCGGTCGATCTGGGGCGGCCGGCGCACCGGAGATACCTATGCCAAAGCGCAGGGATGTCCTGAGGTGGAGCGTTGCCGCCGGCGGCACCGGGCTGTTGTCCGACGCGACGGCGGCGCCTGCCGATCCCACGGCGATGCTCGCCTATCTGTGTCCGCCCGATGGCGAGAAGCCCGAACTCGCCACGGCGAGTCCGCCCGCGCGGCCGTTCGTGCAGCCGCTGTTCGTTCCGCCCGTGAAGCAGCCGGTCGAACGTCTCGTGCCGCCGCCCGATCCGCGCGCGCATCAGCGCTATGCGGAATTTCCGCCGAAAAAGTTCTACGAGATCCGCGAGCAGGAATTCACCTGGATCTATCACCCCGACCCGCCTTACGGCGGCGGCAGCGGCTCGTGGGGTTTCGACGGCTCGACGCCGGGCCCGACCTACCACGCCCGCTACGGCGAACCCGTGCTCGTGCGGCGCTACAACGACCTGCCGCCGGTCGGCGTATCCAAAGTGAACTTCGCGCTGCCGTCCACGACGACGCATCTGCACAACGGGCATACCGCGTCGGAGAGCGACGGCCAGCCGCAGGACTGGATCGACTCCGGCGAGTTCTGGGATCACCACTACGCGAACTTCCCGGCGCGGCGCGATCCGCGCGAGAAGCTGACGACGCTGTGGTATCACGACCATCGCATGGACTTCACCGCGGCCAACGTCTACGCGGGACTCGACGGCTTCTATCTGCTGTTCGACGAGGAAGATTCCGGCGACGAGAACGATCCGGACCCGCGCGCCTGGCGGCTGCCGAGCGGCAAGTACGACGTGCCGCTGATCTTTCACGACATCCTGTTCGACGAGAACGGCCAGGTGCGCTGGAACGCGTTCAACACCGACGGCATTCTCGGCGACCGCTACACGGTGAACCGCAAGATCCAGCCGTATTTCGAGGTCGAGGCGAGAAAGTACCGGTTTCGCCTGCTCAACGGCGGCCCGTCGCGTTTCTATCGGTTCGCGCTGTCGTCCGGAAAACCCTTCTGCGTGCTGACCGGCGACGGCAACGTGCTGCCCGAGCCGCTCGATGCGGATCAGGTCTATCTGTCGGTCGCGCAGCGCGTGGACGTCGTCATCGATTTCTCGGAGTATGCGATTGGCGACAAAGTCCACATCGTCAACACGCTGGAACAGTCCAACGGCAAGGGGCCTTCCGGCCGCACCCTCGATCCGCCGGTGCCGATCCTGGAATTCCGTGTGATCAAGGCGACCGGGCGCGATCCGAGCCGCGTGCCCAGGCGCCTGCGGCCGCTGCCGGAAGTGGACCTTTCCCTCGTCAAGCACGAACGCGTCTGGGAGTTCGACTACGACGGCGGCCTGTGGACGGTGAACGGCAAGGTATTCGAGCCCAACCGCATCGACGCCGGCGTGGAGCGCGACAGCGCGGAAATCTGGACCATCCGCAACGGCGGCAACAGCTGGTCGCATCCGGTGCACTGCCATTTCACCGAATTCATCGTTCTCGAAGTGAACGGCCGCAAGATCCTGCCGACGACGGCGCAGGACCACATCGACGGCCGGCACGTGTTCACCGAGAACCTCGATCCGAAGATCGACCGCCGGCCGCATGTGAAGACGTTCATGGGCGGCCAGCGGCGTGACGTCGCGACGCTGCTGCCGGGCGACGAGATCAAGGTCTACATCCGCTTCAGCGATTTTCTCGGCAAGTACGTCATGCACTGCCACAACGTCGTGCACGAGGACCACGCGATGATGGTGCGCTGGGACATCGTCGAGCCGGGCAAGGGCTTCGTCGGTTCGCGTTCGGCCAGACGCGTCTACGGCACGCCGCCGGCGCCGCCGCATCTCGAGCCGCGGCCGGCGAACGGCACGCAGCAGCAGGACCAGAGCGAGGAGGAGCCATGAGTCACGATCCTTCGCGGCGCCTGCTGCTGAACGCGCTCGCCGCCGGTGCGCTGCGGTCCGGACCGCCGGCCTGCCGCGTCACGCCCGTGCCCAATGTCGTCGTCGCCACGCACGACGGACAGCGCGCGCTGTTTCATGACGACCTGCTGCGCGGAAAAACCGCACTCGTCCACTTCGTCCCGTTGGCGCGCGAACACGAGTATCCGGTGCTTGAATCGGTCGCGCGCGTGCAGGCCGCGCTCGGTGAGCGTATCGGCCGCGACGTGCATATCTGCTCGGTATTCACCGACGGCGCGCGCGATGCGCTCGCCGACACCGCGCGCCGCTTCGGTGCGAAGGCCGGCTGGTGGCTCGTCAACGGAGAGCCCGAGGCCGTCGCCGCGCTGAAATCGCATTTCTTCCGGCACGCGCACGGCGACGGCGCGGACACGGCGGAAGACTGCTCGCGCGGCGTCATGCGCTACGGCAACGCGGCGGCGGGGCTCTGGGGCACCGTGCCCGCAAAGGCCGAGCCCGACTGGGTCGTCGAGCGCCTGTCGTGGGTCGCGGCGCAGTCGCGGCCTGCGGGACCGCCGCGGCGCAAAGGCCCTGCCGTGTTCGCGGCCGTGCTGGTCGCGCTGCTGCCGTCGCTGTCGCGCGCGAAGGACTACATCGGGCATCCGTATCCGCAGCCCTATCTGACGCCGTCGACGCAGACCACGGTCGTCACCGGTGCGAGTCTGTTCGAACCGTCGTACCCGTTCACCGGTCCGCCGGGCACGAACCTGCTGCCGACGGTCTACACGAACAGCTACGACTCGCTCGGCAACGAGATGCCCAACACGCTGCCCTCGACGCCGACCGTGCCGTACAACCTGCATGACGGCGCTCCGGTCGTCACGACGATCGACCGCAAGTCGCCGACGACGGATCTGGCCGAC
>CAMLLF010000127.1 GCA_946480705.1 uncultured Lysobacteraceae bacterium
GCTCTACATTGTTGCGCAGCTGGCGCACATTGCCGGGCCAGTCGTGCGACTGCAGCACCGCCATGGCGTCCTCGCCAATCCGGCGCTCCAAAGCGCGAAGCTGAACGCGGTGTACGAGCTTCAGCCGCCGCCGAGGATCGCCGTCACGCGGCCTGCTCCAGCACCTGGTCGACGTCGGACGAGTTGCGCAGCGCCTCGGCCTTGAGTTCGTCCTCGTTGAGCAGCTTGCCGGCTTCTTCTTCGAGCAGGATCGGCCAGGCCGCCTTGATCGTGAGCTTGCGCGACTGCGTGCGGCTGCCGGCGAGCGACTGGAACATGCCGCGCAGCTGCTGGCTCATTTCCTCCATGCCCGGCGGCGCGGCGATCTCGACGCCGAGATTCACGTTGGTCTCGAGGTCGATCTCGCGGTCGTCGAGCTTGCCCTCGCGCAACTGCTTGCGCAGTTTCTGCCGCGTGTCCGAATCGCCGGGGTCGGCCGGCGTCTTTTCCCAGGTGCTGGCGCGCCGCGGCAGCAGCGCGTCGAGGATGCGTTCCTCGGCGCGGTCCTCGGCCGTCGTCTTCACGCGCGCCTTGGCCTGTTCGCGCGTCATCTTCCAGGCCATGTCGGCGAGGTCGCGCACGATCGACTCGACATCCTTGCCGACGTAGCCGACCTCGGTGAACTTGGTCGCTTCGACCTTGATGAACGGCGCGTTCGCGAGCCCGGCGAGGCGGCGCGCGATCTCGGTCTTGCCCACGCCGGTCGGGCCGATCATCAGAATGTTCTTCGGCGTGACTTCGTCGCGCAGCGACGGCTCGAGCTGCATGCGGCGCCAGCGGTTGCGCAGCGCGATCGCGACCGCGCGCTTGGCGGCGTGCTGGCCGACGATGTAGCGGTCGAGTTCGTTGACGATTTCGCGGGGCGTGAGTTCGGACATGCGGTCAGGATTCCGGCAGGGAGGCGCGGCGCGGGGACGTCGGCCCTCAGGCCTGGGTAACCGCGGTCACGGCGCCGTCGAGTTCCTCGATGGCGATCGAATGGTTGGTGTAGATGCAGATGTCGCCGGCGATCTTGAGCGCGCGTTCGACGATGGTGCGCGCGTCGAGCTCGGTGTTCTCGAGCAGCGCCTTGGCGGCGGCCTGTGCGTAAGGGCCGCCGGATCCGATCGCGATCAGGCCGTTCTCGGGCTCGAGCACGTCGCCGTTGCCGGAGATCAGCAGCGAGCTGTCGCGGTCGGCGACCGCAAGCATCGCTTCGAGACGGCCGAGGCGGCGGTCGGTGCGCCATTCCTTGGCCAGCTCCACGGCGGCGCGGACCAGCTGGTTGCCGTGCTTGGCGAGCTTGTCCTCGAACAGCTCGAACAGCGTGAATGCGTCGGCGGTCGCGCCGGCGAAGCCGGCGAGCACGTCGCCGCGGCCAAGCCGCCGCAGCTTGCGCGCGTTGGATTTGACGACGGTGTGGCCGAGCGTTACCTGGCCGTCGCCGCCGATGACGACTTTGCCGTTGCGGCGTACCGAAACGATGGTCGTCGCGTGAAAACTGTCCGCCATGGCGCCTCCGGGATGCGAACCCGGAAGGTAGGGACGGCGGCGTACTCGCACAAGAGCCGCCAGGCACGGGGCCCGGCGGCTGACGGTTGCGAAGCGCGTTCGGTCAGAATGCCGCGCCGGCGCGGCGCGGGCTGCGCGAGAGGCGGCCGAGCAGCTTGGCCGTGCCGTCCCAGAGTTCGCGGCGCGTGGTCAGGCTCGCGATCGCGGCCTTGCGGACGGCGTCGACGAGTTCGGGTTCGCGCGCCAGCGCGCGGTCGATGATGGCTTCGGCCGCGGGTCCGTGCGCATCGCCGTCGAGTTCGATGTGACGGTCGAGGTAATACACGAACGACGGCGCCTGCAGGCGGTCGAGTCCCCAGCTGTCGAGCAGACGCTGGAACATGCCCGGAATCACGTTCTCGCGGCCGTAGAAGAAATTGGCCATGACGACGAGCGTGCGTTCGCCGATCGCGACGCGCAGCGTGTGCGTGACGAAATCGATGACGCAGGCCGGCGCGCCGACGCGGCCGAGCGCGTTCTCGACCGGAACGCGGTCGCGCACGAGCGTCAGGAACTGCTGGAACTGCCGCGTGTCGGCGCCGACTTCGCGCATCGCCGCGAGATAGAGATCGAGATGGCTGATCGGATGGCCGTCCGGGCCCGTGTCCGTCTCCTCGCCGAGGATGATCTCGTTGATGAGGTGCGCCGCTTCTATGTCCGGCGGCGGCATCCACGGCAGGTCGACGCAGGTGAGGTCGCGCTGCAGGCGCTTGGCCAGGGACATGAAGTCCCAGACCGCAAAGACGTGGATCTGCATGAATGCACGCAGCGAATCCATATCGCGGATTGCGTCGAAGACGCGGTGCGTGTGCAGGGCGTCGCGCAGTTCACGCACGTCCGGCGTGAAGACCTGTTCGAGTAATGCGGACACGGCTGACTCCTCCTCATGAAGGCGCGGAACCGCCGGAAGCCGCCACGGCATCCGGTGTCGCGCCGTACTACGTGTTGCGATGCCTTGCTGCCGCAGCGTTGCGGCCCCCCTCCCTCCTGTCGCCGGCACGGACATCGCCGGGCCGGTGTCGTTTCGACGCCCGCGCGTGATCGCGCGACCGCTGCGAGGCCCTTTGCGCGTGGCCTCAGCCGTTCTGGTACAGCGGATAGAGACTGCCTTCCTCGCGCTCGATGCGCTGCACGAGCAGCGTGCCGACGTGACGGTAGTCGGCGATGAACGCGCCGCGCGCAGCGGAGGTCACGACCGGCTGCTGGTATTTCTTGACGAAATCGATGACGCCGCGCGCGATCGCGTTCATCTCGCGGCGAAAGTCGCGGATCAGATTGAAGTTCTCTTCGTCGTCGCGCAGCGTGTATTCGACGTAGTTGTAGAAGCGCACGTTCTCGGCGAGCAGGTGCGCTTCGAGTTGCGACTTGAAGGCGAGCAGTTGAGCCGGCAGCAGATCCCAGCGATCCCGTTCGGGCAGGAGTCCGATCTGCTCGTAGGCATGCACGAGTTCGCGATGGTCATGGGTGAGCTGCGGCACGAGCTGCGCGTCGTAGCGCGGCGCATGCGGGCTTCCGTGCGTCAGCGGCCTTGCTGCCGGTGCCGGCGTGGGCGCCGGTCGGCCGAACAACTTGCGTATGGCTGCGAACATGCGGGCTCCCGGGACCAGGCCGCCGCACGGACTGCGGGCGTGGCACCGATCCTAGCAGCACGAAACTAAATTTCAATCGTATACGTATTACCGAAATCGTCATAATAAAAAAGCGATATTGTGGAACGCATCACAAGTCCGGTGAGCCGTTCCGCCGCCGTTTCCGTTCTTCGCGGACGTATGTCTGCGCGCGAGCCCGAAAAACGAAACGGCCCGCCGCCCCGGTGGGGCGGCGGGCCGTCGACAGGCGGCTACGTATGGATCAGGTCGGCATGTACAGCGGATACAGGTTGCCTTCCTCGCGCTGGATGCGCTGCACGAGCAGGCCGCCGACCGTGCGGTAGTCGGCCAGGAAGCCGTGCATCAGGCTGTCGGCGTCGCCGTGGGCCTGGTACTTCTTCACGAAGTCGATGACGCCGCGCGCGATCGTGTTCATCTCGCGGCGGAAGTCGCGAATCAGCGAGAGATTTTCCGCGTCGTCGCGCAGCGTCGATTCGACGTAGTTGTAGAAGCGCACGTTCTCGGTCAGCAGGTGCGCTTCGAGACGCGTCTTGAATGCGGTCAGCAGCGCCGGTATTTCGTGGAAGCGCCGCGCTTCGTAGGTGCGCCCGATCTGTTCGAACAGCGCCACGAGTTCCTGGTGATCGTTCTTGAGCGCCGGCACGAGACCCGAGTCGTAGCTCGGCGCACGCGGCGGCGGCGCGCCGACGCCCGAGCGAATGCTGGGTGCGGCCGGTGCAGGGGTGGGCTTGTTCGGTTGGCCGATGAGTCTGCGCAGCATGTCGAGCATGGTTCCTCCGATACCGCGCGGTTCACGGCGGTCTGGCAATGACCGCAGCCCGATCCGCGAAGCGCATCGGGACTGACGGATTCGTAGACCACACGCCAATGAACGGTCGGTGGTCCCTGGCGACAACGAAATGCGAGCCGTGCAAGCGTACTCAAACGCGCGTCGGAAAAATATGTCGAAACGGACGTATGTGACGAAGTCCACTATTTTCCCGACGTGTGTGGCGGATGGTCGCAGCCGCTTGAGCATTCCATCACGAATGGTATGTAATGCAGACGCATCGACCGGAGACCGCGTATGAATACCTGGCTGGCCGCCGCGGCGGCCGTCGCGTTCGCGACGTTTCTCATCCATACCTTCGTCGGCGGCCGCGAGATCGCGCGTCCGCTGCTCGCCGCGCGCGACTTGCCGCGCATCCCGCGGCTGACGGCCTACTACTGCTGGCATATGGTCACGATCCTGCTGCTCGCCATGAGCGCCGCGCTCGGCTGGACCACCGCGCATGCCAACACGCCGCTGGCCGTGCTGATGTTGGTGCTCGCGCTCGCCTTCACGGCGTTGAGCCTCGCGCTCGTCGTCGCCTACCGCGTGCGTCCGTGGTATCTGCCGCAATGGAGTCTGTTCGCGGCGATCGCTGCGCTGACCGGCCTGGGTCTCGCCTGAGTGCCGCGGCGTACCGACGTCGACTGGATTGCGGTCGGTCTGGGACTGCTGGTCGAACACGGCCACGCGCGGCTGACCGTGGCCGACCTCTGCGCGCGCTCGGGCCGGACCAAGGGCTCGCTGTATCACCACTATCCCGACATGGCCGCGTTTCGCGCCGCACTGCTCAATACGTGGCGCGAGCGCCATACCGTGCGGCTGATCGAAGAAGCGGAGCGCGAGGCCAACGTCGACGGCAAGGTGCGCGTCCTCGACGCGCTCGCGCACGGCCTCGACCTGCCGCTGGAGCGCGCGATACGCAACTGGGCCGCGCATGGAGCGCAGGCCCGCGAGGTCGTGCAGGCCGTGGATCGCGAACGCATCGCCTATCTCATGCGGCTGTGTCGGGAAGAGGGCTGCAGCGCGGCCGAGGCGCGCGATCAGGCCACGCTGACCTACGCGCTGTTCCTCGGACTGCAGCAGCTGTTCGGCGAGGACGAGCAGGCGGTGCTGCGCCGGCTGTCGCTGCAGGTCGAATTCGTACTGCCGCGGCCGGCAGCCGCCAAAGGACGCCGCGCATGACGCTCGACGCCTCGCGCGTATCCGGCACGAGCCTGCTCGCCTGGCGCAACCTGAGCCACGACCGCGCGCGCTTCGTCGTGACGCTGGTCGGCGTGCTGTTCGCGGTCCTGCTGATGGGCGTCGAACTCGGCCTGCTGCTGGGCTTCGCGCGCACGACCTCGGGCCTCGTCGACCACACCTCAGCCGACCTCTGGGTCACGCCGGCCGGCACGACCAACGTCGACATCGCCGGACGGCTCGACGAGCGGCGCCGCTACGAGGCGCTCGCCGTGCCCGGCGTGGCCTCGGTCGACATGCTGATGATGCAGTTCGCGTTCTGGCGCAAGCCCGACGGCGGCACCGAAAGCGTCAGCATGGTCGGCTTCAATCTCGCGACGGGTCAGGGCCGGCCCTGGAATCTCGTCGAAGGACGGCTCGAGGACCTGCAGCAGGACGACGCGGTCATCGTCGACCGGCTCTATGCGGCCAAGCTCGGCGTCACCGCGCTCGGCCAGACCGTCGAGATCAACAACCGGCGCGCGCGCGTCGTCGGGTTCACGGCCGGCATCCGCACGTTCACGCAAAGCCCCTACGTGTTCACGACGCACAGCAACGCGCAGCGCTTCACGTTCTTCCGGCCCGACCAGACCACATATCTGCTCATCACGCTGCAGCGCGGCGCCGACGCGGCGCGCGTGCGCGACGCGGTGCAGGCGCGGCTCGGCCGTGTCGACGTCTGGTTCGCCGCCGATTTCGCGCGCGCGGCGCAGCGCTACTGGCTGATCACGACGGGCGCGGGTTCGGCGCTGTTGCTCGCGGCGCTGCTCGGTCTCGTCGTCGGCATCGTCATCGTCGGCCAGACCTTGTACGCAACGACGGTCGACCGCCTGCCCGAATACGCGACCCTGCGCGCGATGGGCGCGCCCAACCGCTATCTGTATCGCGTGATCCTGAAGCAGGCGCTGATCAGCGCCGTGTTCGGCTTCGCCGGCGGCATGGTGCTCGTCGGCTTCGTCGTCGCCGCGAGCGCCGGCAGCACGGTCGCAGTCGCGATGCCGGTGGAGCTCATCGGCGTGCTCGCGCTGCTGACGCTCGGCATGTGCGCGCTCGGCGCGCTCGTGTCGATCCGCCGCGTCACGCGCATCGATCCGACCTCGGTGTTCCAATGAGCGGCGTGATCGCGCTCGAACACATCGCTGTCGTCTACGGCCGCGGCGCCACCGCGTTCACCGCGCTGCAGGACATCAGCCTCTCGATCCAGGCCGGCGAAATGACGCTGCTGCTCGGCCCCAGCGGCTCGGGCAAGACCAGTCTGCTGCAGGTCATGGGCTGCCTGCTACGCGCCAGCCGCGGCCGCGTGCACCTGTTCGGTCAGCCGCTGGCGCCGGATCCCGGCGTCGAGGCGATGGCCGCGCTGCGTCTTGCGCACATCGGCTTCGTGTTCCAGCACTACAACCTGTTTCCGACGCTGAAGGCCTGGGAAAACGTCGCGATCGCGCTCGACATCAAGACGGTGCCGCGCGACGCGCAGCGCGCGCAGGCGCTGACGCTGCTCGACCGGCTCGGACTCGCCGACCGTGCCGAGCACTATCCGAGCGAGCTGTCCGGCGGCCAGAAGCAACGCGTCGCCATCGCGCGCGCGCTGGCCGGCCGGCCGCGCATCCTGCTCGCCGACGAACCGACCGCGGCGCTCGACGGCAAGACCGGCCAGAGCGTCGCCGCCGCCCTGCACGGCCTCGCGCGCGAAGAAGGCGTCGCGGTCGTCGTCGTCAGCCACGATCCGCGCGTCGAGCCGTTCGGCGACCGCGTCCTGCACCTTGAAGACGGCCGCCTCGTCGACGATCGGCGGCCGGCCCGGAGTTCCGCATGAGCGTCCTGTCGCGTTGTCTCGGTGTCGTTCTGGTTCTTGCCGGCGTTGCGGGCTGCCGCGGCGAAGCGCCGGCCGCTGCCGCCGACGGCAGGTTGACCGTGATCGCCGCCGGCGGCCTCGTCGAACCCGCCGGCGAGGAGCGCGTGATCATTCCGCAAGTCTCCGGGCGGCTGTCGAAAGTGCTGATCGCCGAAGGCGACGCGGTGCGTGCCGGGCAACTGATTGCCGAGATCGAGAACAGCGAATACCGCGCGGCGCTGGCCGCGGCCGATGCGGAAGTGCAGCGGCGCGAGGCCGAACTCGCGCGCCTGCGCAACGGTGCGCGTATGGAGGAGATCGCCGCGGCCGATGCGGCGCGGGCCGAGGCGGCCGCGCTCGAGCGCCAGGCACTGGCCGAGCGCGATCGCCGCGAGGATCTCGTGCGCAGCAAGTTGATCGCTGCCGAGACCGCGCAGCAGGCGCGCGCGCAGGCCGAAGCCGCGGTCGCCCGGCGTGCGCGCGCCGATGCCGATCTCGCGCTGCTGCGGGCCGGTGCGCGCGCCGAAGACGTCGCCGCGGCGACGGCCGCCGTGGCCGCCGCGCGCGCCGAGCGCGATCGCGCGCAGGCGCTCGTCGAGAAGTCGCAGATCTATGCACCGATCGACGGCCACGTGCTCAAGCGCGACCTCAGCGAAGGCGAGACCGTCGTCGCGCTGTCGCCGCTGCCGTTGGCCCGCATAGGCAATCTGACGAAGCGCTATGTGCGCGCCGACATCGATGAACTCGACATCGGCCGCATCCGCGAAGGACAGGTCGCGACCATCGTCAGCGACGCGTTTCCGCAGCAGCAGTTCGCCGGCAAGGTCGTGCGCGTGAGCCAGCGCATGGGGCGACGCAATTCGATCTCGGGCGATCCGGCCGAGAAGCAGGATGCGAAGATCCTCGAAGCGCTGATCGAACTCGACGGCACGCCGCCGCTGCCGATCGGTCTGCGCGTGGATGTTCGGATTGCGGCGGGCTGACAGATCAGTCGCCCTCTTCCCCGAGCAGGCTCGGGGAAGAGGGCTCGAGCTGCAGCACCGCGACTCAAATCCCGGATAACCGCTATCCCGATTTGCGCGTCACGCCATTCGGCTGCCGTCATCACGCCACACCAGCCCGCGCGGATCGAACTCGGGCGTCTCGCGCCGTGCCGCGCGGCGGCCGAAGCCGCTGACGGCGAGCGCGCTCTCGACGAGCGGGTCCAGGCCGAACGCCTGCTCGATCTCGACCTCGTTGATGGCTGCCGTGACGAATGCGCCGAGACCGAGATCGGTCGCCGACAGGTACAGCGTCTGCGACAGATGACCGACGTCGAGCGTGGTCACACGGTACGCTTTTGCGTGATTTCTATATTTCCAGAAATTGCGCGGAAAGCGCACGGCGAAGACGACGAGTACCGGCGCCGCGGCGAAATAGGCCTGCGCGGCGACGCTGCGCAGCGCGAGATCGGCGGCGTCGGCCGGCGGCAGCGCGCGCAGCGGTTCGAGCGCATGCGCGAGCGGATCGTAGTGATAGAGCCCGCAGGGCAGTGCGTCGACGCGCTGCGCGATCACATAGGCGCCGGTCGGATGCAGGCCGCCGCCCGACGGGCTGTTGCGCTTGATCACGGTCGTGTCGCCGCCGCCGGTCAGGCGCAGCGTGCCCTGCGCGCCGAACACGCGATGCAGCATCGTCGCGAGTTCGTGCTGCGTCAG